>DATMZL010000794.1:0-3552 GCA_035607075.1 Polyangia bacterium | reverse complement strand
GTCCACGTCGTCGACGTCGTCTTCTTCTTCCTCGATGGCGCCGCCCGCGCTGATCACCTCGTCATCGTCCAGCTCGTCGTCGAAGCTCTCTTCCTCTTCCTGGTCGTCCACGTCCGGATCGGCAAACTCGAGATCGTCGCTGAGGGACGACGCGGGCGCCGAACGTCGCAACGCCTTCTCGCGTTCCAGGTTCGCTTGCGCCGACAGCGCGGTGGTGACGTCGTCGATGCTCTCGGCGGCCTTCATCGCCGCCTCGGCGGGTTCGACCTTCGTCTCTTCTTCGTCGTCGTCGGTGATCGACGGGCGGTCGTCGAGCGCCTCGTCAAGCGCGGCGAGCGGATCCGCCGGGCTCGGCTGCGCGAGCACCGTGATCTCGTCGTTGTAGTCGATCGTACGCGTCGCATCCATCTGCGCGGACACCGACGTGACGCCCGGAAGCGGCAACGACTGGATCGGGAGGCCCAGCAACGTGGGCGCTCGCTGCCCCGCCGAAACACCGACCGTGCCCGGGATCAGCGAGGGCTGCGGCGTGTGCGTCGCCTCCGTGGTCACATCCTCCGTGGCCTCGACGGTGACGTCCTCCGACGGATCCACACTGATGCGCGACTCGTCGTCGTCATCATTGTGTTCCTTCGTGATCTGGTCGGATTCCAAATCGTCGGCGGTGGCTGCTAACCGGGAAGGAGGCTTGGTCGTCATTTCGCCCACATCACTCCTAGACCGGCAAGGTTCCTAGGTTTTGGCTTAGAAATCAAGCGCCGGGCCCCTTGCGTCGACCCTTTGACACGCGGGGACGGCGTCTTTATGGTGCCGCGCCGTGAGAAAGAACCCGAGTGTACGTGCCCCCGGTGTCCGGGTCCGAGTAGGGCAATACCGCATTCCTCCCGACATCGCCGCCCGGGTCCGCGCGGGTCATCCGTGGGTGTTCCGCGACGCGCTGGGCGCGCGCGGCGTGGCTGAGCCAACGGGCGCGATCGTCGAGCTGCTGTCCGGCAACCGCGAATCCGTCGGCCGCGGCTACGTCGACCAGGACCACGCGATCGCGGTGCGCGTCGTCGCCCGCGATCCCGCCACCGAAGTCGCGCCGGGAAGAGGGACGATCGCGGCGCGCTTCGAGCGCGCGGCCGAGCTGCGTCGCGCGCTGTTCGGCGCGGCCCTGCCGCAGGCGATGCGCGTGTTCGCGGGCGAGAGCGAAGGTCTGCCCGGCGTCACCGTCGATCGGTACGCCGACTTCGTCGTCGTGCAGTGGTTGTCGGCGGGCGCGCTGCCCTGGCGCGATGAGCTCTACGGCGCGATCGAATCCGTGTGGCGGCCGCGCGGCATATACGAGCAGCGCCGCGTGCGGCCGCTCGCAGGCGGCGGTCCGCCCGAGCCGGCGGTGCGAGCGCGCGGCGACGAGGCACCGCTCGAGCTGGTGATCGAAGACGGCGGGTGCCGCTTCGGCGTGGACGTGACCGCGCCGCTGGGCGTGGGGCTGTTCCCCGACATGCGGCTCGGCTGGGCGGCCGTCGCGACGCGCGCGGCCGGGCGTCGCGTGCTGAACCTGTTCTCGTACACGGGCGCGTTCTCCGTTCACGCGGCGAAGGCCGGCGCGGCCGAGGTCGTCGCGGTCGACACGGCGGCGAAGGCGCATGCGCGCGCGCGCCGCAACTTCGAGCTGTCGGGCCTGGCCGACGCGCGCCACGAGACGCTGACCGCCGATGCGGTGAAGACGTTGGAGCGCTTCGCGTCGCGCGGGCGCTCGTTCGACATCGTCGTGTGCGATCCGCCGACGTTCTCGCATGGGCCGGCGGGTCAGTTCTCGGTCGCGCGCGATCTCGCGCGGCTGGCCGACGTGTGCGTGGGCGTGCTCGCGCCGGGCGGGCTGCTGCTGTTCGCGAGCAACTCGACCAAGCTGTCGTCGGCCGATCTCGACCGCGCGCTCGGCGAGGGCGGCGCCGCGGCGCGGGCCGAGCTGCGCATCATCGAGCGCGTCGGCCTGCCGCCGGATTTTCCGGTCGCGCCCGGTTTTCCGGAAGGGAACTACCTCAAGCTGGCGATCGCGATCCGCGTTCCGTGATCAACTGATCGCGCGTGGGGAGTCGGCGAGCTTTGCTCGCCGCGTACCATCGCGGGAGGGTTCGGGAACCCTTCGAGGGTGCCCGATTCAATGCTGGCAACGTTGCCGTAGAGATCCGCTGCGCGCTCAGCGGGACTTCTCTGGGCGGTTGCCGCGGGCCTTCACCTCATCGAGGTACTGCCGGACCGTCCCCTCGACCGATTCATTGAAATGAACCTGGCCCTTCGCGATCTCGCGCAACGACGTCACTGCGGGCTTGTTGTTGCAAGCAACCAGCGGACGGCCGCCGTTGGCGAGCTGACGCGCGCGTTCGGCGCCGAGAATCACCAGCGCGAAACGGTTTCCAACCTTCTCGAGACAATCTTCAACGGTGACGCGCGCCAATGTGCCCTCCAGAGAAAAAGAAACTTGAGCCTTGGGAGCCGAGCCCGGCAACCAAGGCGGGGCAGTCTAGCGATGTCGGCGTGGAAGTCAAAGCGACCCACGGAACGTGTCGAGCGACGCGCGGCTTCGCCGTACGGAGCTCATCACGGGAGGTGCGGAACCCTTTGAGGGTTCCGCCACAGAAGACAGAAAAACCGGAGATTCACAGAGGAAAAGCTCGAGCGTCGGGTTGCAATCGTGAGGGGCGGCTCCTAGACTCGATACCATAATAATTTGCCGTGCTTCCTTCTGGGGAGGAGGGGTGCGGAAGAAAGCGCGAATCGATGCCAATTACGGTGAACTGGAGTGATCTGGAGATCGCTTTCGAGCGAAATTCTCCGGATCAGGAGAGCTTCCTCGACCTCGAGAACGGGGACCTGCTTTCGATCGTGGAAGGGGAGCCCGATGCCGCCGCGCGGCGGGCGCGGGTCGCGTCGAACCCGGAGCGGTACCTGCGTATCGATCCGGCCTCGTCGCGGGAGCAGTACAGGTGGATGGAGCGTTTTGTCTCTTCGGTGTCGGATCAGCCGCTGCGCGAGCGGTTGCTGATCGCGATCGATGGCAAGGGCGCGTTCCGTCGGTTCAAGGACGTGCTGCTCGCGTTCCCGGCCGAGCGCGAGCGCTGGTTCGCGTATCGGTCCGAGCTGCTGCACTTCCACATCCAAACGTGGCTGGACCACATGCGGATCGAGGTGGCGAATCAGCCGCCGTGGGGGCATGTCACGCAGCCGGCGGAGCCGGCCGAGATTCCGCGCGTGGTTCCGTCGGGCGAGGCGCCCGGCGAGATCCTGCGCCGGCAGGCGCGCGATCTGCTGGACGAGATCCCGGCGGCCGAGCTGCCGCCCGCGCTGGCGTTCCTCGAGTTCCTGCGCGATCGCGGCCCGAGCTCGCTGCTGGGCGCCGCCGCGCCGCCGCGTCGTGCGCCCGCGCTCGACGACGACGACGATGATGACGACGATGACGAGGACCACCGCGCCCACGCCGCGCGGTAGGTAGCCGGCTAACCCTCGGCCGCCGATTTCTTCTCGGCGGCCGTCGCGCTCGCCGCCACGGGCGGCGTCCAGATCCAG
>DATMZL010001197.1:0-3070 GCA_035607075.1 Polyangia bacterium | reverse complement strand
GCCGGCAGCGGCACCGCGTGCTGGACCGGCGCGCGGCAGCCGCCGACGCCGAGCGCGCCCAGCGAGAACCCCATCAGCGACAGCACGTCGCGCCGGGTCGCCTCGAAGCCGGTCGAGCGCGTGCCGGTCGGCAACCCGATCTGCACGAGCGGGTTGTCCGACGCTGCCTCATCGCACGATGGTTTGCGGTTGCTTCGGTTGATCATTGGGCGCGGCTCCAATCCGATCAGTAGTGGCAGCTCGTGCAGTCCTCGCCCGCGAACGGCGTCGGCCGGTTGCGGACGTTCGCGGCGACACGCGCGAACGTGCTGGTGGGGACGTGGGCCTCGGAGCGATGGCAGCCGAGGCACCAGCCCATCGTGAGCGGCGACGCCTGCTCGATGCGGTCCATCCGCTCGACCGCGCCGTGGCAGCGCTGGCAGGCGACGCCCGAGACGACGTGCTGGCTGTGATTGAAGTAGACGAAGTCGGGGAGGTTGTGGACCTTCGTCCAGACGACGGGACGCTGCTGCTGAACCGCCTCCTTGAGCCGCTGGATCTCCGTCGTCTGCTTCTCGATCAGCGAGTGGCAGTTCATGCACACGCTGACCGACGGGATGCCGGCGTGGCGGCTCGTGCGCGCGCCCGAATGGCAGTAGAGGCAGGGGATCTTGTTGTCGCCGGCGTGAACCTTGTGCGGAAAGTCGATCGGCTGATCGGGCGCGTATCCCTGGTGGACGCCGATGCGCGTCGCGCCGCGGGCGATCAGCCCGCTGCCCACGCCCACCACGGCGAAGACGAGGATCATGCCGCGCGCTTTCATCAGACCGCCTTCCCTCCGGTCTGCTTGGCGGCGGCGCCGGGACCCCGCCCCAGTTGTTGCATCCAGGCCGGCGCCTTACCGGCCGGCTTGCGAGCGGCGCCTTCGGCGCGCGCCTTCGTCACCCAGCGAACCTCCTGCTCCGGCCACAGCCACGCCGCCGGCCCGCGCCGCATCCAGGCGCCGATCGGCCGCGCGCCTGCAGCGGCCACGTGTCCCGTGGCCGCGAGCGCGCGGTGCGCGACGACCAGCGGCACCACCGCCAGTCGCGAGACCGGGAAGCACGCGACAGCGGCGAACGCCGCGAACAGATGCAGGCGGACCAGTAACGGCAGGTGCTCGACGAAGGCCGGCGTCGGCCGGCCGTGCAGCAGCGACGTCGCGTAGGGCGCCATCGTGACCGCCGCCCACTGCGAGCCCCAGCGGTGAATGCTGGCCGCCAGCAATCCGGAGGCGACGGCGATGAACAGGAACGACAGGAAGGCGGAGTCCGCGAAGTCGGCCAGCAGCGCCCAGCCCCCGCGCGGCGTCCGGCCCAGGTGCAGCCACGCGCTGCGCACGCACGCCGCCAGCGCGACAAGTCCGACGACGAACCCAGCCGCCTCCAGGACGAACAGCGGTCCCGTCGTTCGCGTCACGGTGAGCACCGCCCGCGGAAACAGCAGCCCACCGATGTGTCCCGCCGCGAGCAGCAGCCACGCGGCGATCCAGCGCCGGCCGCCGACGAACAGCTGGCGCGCGCGTGGCATCGCGCGCGTCAGCGCCGGCAGCCGATCACCTGTCATCACCAACCGCACGACGAAGCCGGCGACGGCCAGCGTCAGCGCCATATAGGGCCAGACGCGAAACAAAAAGTGGCTCGTGGTCTCGTTCATTGTCGTCCTCGCTTCGCTTCGGCGATGGGGTAGGTGGTGAAGGGCGCCGCCGCCAGCGCCACCTCACGCAAGTAAGCTTTCAGCGCGAACGCTTCCTCGGGTTCGAGGTAGCGTCCCGATCCGACCTCGGGCTGGCGCGGCGTGCACGGGTGCTTCAGCACCAGCGTCAGCGCGCGGTCGCGGTATTTGACGTACGTGTCGGTGAGGTCGGGGCCCAGCGTTCCGCCCGATCGCCGATCGTGATCGCGCACGGTGTGGCAGGCGCCGCAGGCGAGGCCGCCGCTCGCGAACGGCGCGCGCCCCTCGAACAGCGCGCGCGCACGCGCGACGTCCGCCGTCGTGGCCAGCTCTGCGTCGCGCTCGTCGGCGGGTTTCTGGTCCGGTCCGTCGGCCGCCAGCCAGTCGAGGATCGCGTTCACGTCCTGGGGCGACAGGTCGGTCCAGTCGGGCATGCGCTGCCGCTTGAACGTGCGGAACAGATCGTTCGCGACAGGATCGCCGGCCGCGATCACGGTCTGCGACGACCGGACGAACTTGAGCAACCACGGCCGTTGCCGCCGGACGGTCACGCCCTTCAGGTCGGGGCCGACTTTCACGCCCTTGCCAAACGTGTGGCAAGCGGTGCAACGTTGGTTGAAGATCTTCTTGGCGTCGATCGCGTGCGCGGCGCGCGCCGGCAGCAGACAGATCGCGAGCGCCGCCGTCGCGAGCAGCGTTGTCCTCAGCCAACGATCCTGTCGCCGCGGTGTTGGCTGCGATGCGATTCCCTGTTGGCGCTCGCCAACGAAAGATTCCGGAACGCGCCCAGCTCGAGCGACGGTGTTGCCGTTGATTTTCGCTGAATCAGTCATCCTGCCTCCTGGGGGTCGCAGGTTTCCGCGCGGCGGGATGTCGGGCGATCTCTGACGTGCTTTTACCGTGAGCAAGAATCGTGACGACGCGCTCGGCGGCTCGCGCCTGTTGGCTCGATTACCGATCGGCGATCGATGAAGGCCGGAAATCGATCGGTCGATCGATCTAGCGAAGACCGTGACGGCGGAGCAGCGACAGCAGATACGGACGGTCCATGTTCGCCGCGCGCGCCGCCGCGGACGCATTGCCGCCTGTGTTCTCGATCAGCCGCCGCAGGTAGCTGCGCTCGAACGCCGCCAGGGCTTCGGCCCGCGCGATGCGATACTGCGGGATCGTCGCGGAGCTGGACGCCGGCGGCGCGGGCTGCGCCAGACCGTTGAGGTTGATGCTGCCCATCGCGAGCGCGCTCTCGACGACGTTCCGCAGCTCGCGGACGTTGCCCGACCAGCGGTGTCCGCGCAGCGCGTTCATCGTCGCGTCCGAGAAAAGGAAACCTGGAGTTCCGGTGATCTCGGCGGCGAAGTGCGCCACCAACGGATCGATG
>DATMZL010001507.1:0-2150 GCA_035607075.1 Polyangia bacterium | reverse complement strand
CGATCGGCCCGCCCGCCGCCCCGGCCGGGCCAGTCGTCGATCCGCTGCCGTCCACGCCGCCGGCCGCCACCGCGCCGAACGAGGCCGAAAAGCCGTCGGCGGAAGCCGATGAGCCGGCGGCGGTTGATGACGACACCGTTTCGCCGCCTCCAAAGGTGACGATGACCAAGAAAGACGGCGCCCGGCGGCGCCCGATTCGCCGCGCCACGAACATGAAACACGCAACTCGTTCTTCGACCGGCGAAACGCCTGCGCAGGCCGCGCCTGTAAAGCGTAAGCTGATCAACGAGCTGTGACGGTTCGAACCGCGACGCTGGCGAAGGTGGCGCTGTCGATTGCCGTGGTGTGCGCGGCGACCGGCGTCGCGATGCCGGCGCGCGCCGCGGACACGGCACCAGCCGACAGCGCCGCGGCGAAAGCGCGCGCCCAGGCTCTGCTCAGCGAGGGCACCGCAGCTTACGGCCGCGGTGATTACGCGACGGCGCTCGACAAGTTCACGACCGCCTACAACATCTTTCCCAGCCCGAAGCTGTGGTTCAACATCGGCCAGGCGAACCGCGATCTGGGACGGCCCGTCGACGCGGTGGCGGCGTTCGACCGCTTTCTTCGCGACGCGGGCGACGCCCCGCCCGAGACGCTGGCCGAGGCGCGCCGCTCCGCGGCCGAGCTGAAGACCAAGCTCGGGCAGATCAGGATCACCTCCGCGACCGACGGCGCCGAGGTCACCGTCGACGGCAAGCAGATCGGCAGCACCCCGCTGGGCGAGATGGTGTGGACGACGCCCGGCCGCCACCAGATCGCCGTCCAGCACGAGGGGTTTTCGCCGGCGATCGAGGACGTCGTCGTCGCCGCCGGCCAATCCACCGCCGTCAACTTCGAGCTGCGGCCGATCAATCTGCGGGCCGCGAACGCACCGGCGGGCGGCGCGCTCGTCGGCGGCAGCGCGCCGCAAGAAAGAAAGCCCGTCTACCGGCGCGCGTGGTTCTGGGTGGCGGCGGGCGTCGTCGTGGCCGCCGGCGTCACCACCGGCCTGTTGCTCGCGAACCGGAGTAGCTCGGGCAGCAGCGGTCCGACCTTCCTCGGCGTCCAAAAGGCCTTCCAGTGAACACGCGCCGCGTGGCCCTGTCCATGTCGATGTTGGTGGCGTTGACGCTGTCGTCGCTCGGACTCGGCGGATGCGGCGGCGGCGGTGGCGGCGGAAACGAGATCGTGGTGCCCCCAGGCCAGTCGCTGGTCATCATCACGGTCGACTACGCAGGCGGCGTTCCGACGGCGAACCAGATCCGGCTCACGGTCCACAACGGCGGCGCGGGCGACATCGACCTTTACTATCCGATTGCGGCGCCCGGACCACCGATCTTGGCGGGATCGACGCTCGGCGTGCAGGTGCCCAACATGGTCATGGGCCTCCTCGACCTGACCGTTCGCGGCCTCGACGCCACACGCAACCCCGTCGGGAAGGGCACCGGCCAGGCGATGCTCGTGCCCGACGCCATCGTCTACAAGACGGTCACGCTGGAGCCCTGCGGCGCCACCGGATGTTGAATGTTGAATGGTTGAACGTTGCTGCCGCTGAGCTGCGCCAATTTTGCGGCGCTCGTTTGCGCGTAGAAACCGTTGCGTCATCGGTGTTAGGGTAAACGCGCTGGAAATCCGATCTCGCAACGCGACGCGGCTGTAAGGCAACTGTCGCGCGGAACGGTCGGCTCCCCCAGCCCGATGAAAAAGATCGTCATCAAGGGCGCGCGCGAGCACAACCTCAAGAACATCGACGTCGAGATCCCCCGCGACAAGCTGGTGGTGATCACGGGGCTGTCGGGTTCCGGAAAGTCGTCGCTCGCCTTCGACACGATCTACGCCGAGGGGCAACGCCGCTACGTCGAGTCGCTGTCGGCGTACGCGCGCCAGTTCCTCGACCAGATGCACAAGCCCGACGTCGATTCGATCGAAGGCCTGTCGCCGGCGATCTCGATCGAGCAGAAGACGGGCTCGCGCAACCCGCGCTCGACCGTCGGCACGGCGACCGAGATCTACGACTACCTGCGCCTGCTGTGGGCGCGCATCGGCAGCGTCCACTGTTACAACTGCGGGCTGGCGATCGCGTCGCAGACGATCCAGCAGATGGTCGACCAGGTGCTGGAGCTGCCGGA
>DATMZL010001166.1:0-7285 GCA_035607075.1 Polyangia bacterium | reverse complement strand
AGATCCTCGGCCTCGCGCTGGGCGGCAAGACGTACAAGCTCAAGTTCGGGCACCACGGCGCGAACCACCCCGTGATGGACCTTGGGACGCAGAAGGTAGAGATCACGTCCCAGAACCACGGCTTCGCCGTGGACGTCGACTCGATGCAGGGGCGCGCCGTGCTGTCGCACGTCAGCCTGAACGACAAGACTGTCGAAGGTATGCGCCACGGCGAGCTGCCCGTGTTCAGCGTGCAATACCACCCCGAGGCCTCGCCCGGGCCGAACGACGCCAGCTACCTGTTCGACCGCTTCTGCACGCTGATGCAGGAGCGGACCCGGCGCTAGGCGCCGCGACGCGCGAGCGTGGGAACGTGAAATGATCTACCCCCTCCTCGATCGGCTGGCCGAGCGCTACAGCGAGAAGGAGCACAAGCTGGAGGCGATGCGTGCGCGAGAGGAGTACTTCGATCGCGCCGGCAAGGTGTTCGACGACGACGCCGAGCTGTTCGAGGGGAGAATGGCGGCGTTCCTCGAGTGGTACGTGCTGGAGCGCCCGCTGGCCGGCATCGGGCTGACGCCGGTCGCTTGCGCGATCGAGGAAGGCGCGGCGCGGCCCCCCGACGAGCGGCGGGCGCTGGCGGCGCTGGCGTCGAGCCACCGCAGCGTGTTCGAGCTGTTCGCGACGGAGGGCGACGTGCTGGACGTCGAGGACCTGATCGGCGGCGCGCGCTTCGCGGTGCGCGAACGCCGCAAGCCGCTCGGGATGACCATCGGCGATCTGTTCGAGGCGCGCGTCGTGTGGGACGGCGACACGGTCGTCTTCGGGCGGACGTTCCTGTTCCATCCGCCGGATGCGCGCGACGTCGTGCTGGAGTGGGTGGAGCGCGCGGTCACGGGCGGCACAGCGCGCGACGAGATCCTTTTTCACCTCTCGCGCCAGCACATCCGCTGGCACCGGCACGGGCACATCGGAGCGGCGAAGGTCTACCGAGATGCCTGAGGTCTCGGCTTCGCCGCCGGCTCGGTGGCGCTGGCTGAGGTGGCTGGTCGCGGTTGTGCTGGTTGCGCTGGCGTACGACGCGGGCGCGAACGCCTACGTGATCGGAACGGCCCGCCGGGCGACAGTCGCGGACGTCGCGTCAGCACCCGTGCGGCCATACGCGATCGTGCTCGGCAACCAGGTGTTCCCGAACGGCGAGCCCGTGCCCGATCTCCGCGAGCGCTTGGAGACAGCGCGCGCTCTCTACCAGGCGGGCCGTGCGGAGAAGGTCATCGTTTCGGGGGGCGTGGTCGGCGACTACAACGAGCCGCGCGCGATGGCGGCCTGGCTGACGGCGCGCGGCGTGAAGCCGGACGACGTCGTCCTCGACGGGGGCGGCCATCGCACCGCCGCGACGATGCGAGGCGCTGCGGCGCTGGGCGTGCGCTCGGCGTTGATCGTGACGCAGGCGTATCACCTGCCCCGGTCGCTGTACCTCGCCCGGCACGCCGGCATCGACGCGGTGGGTGTGCCGGCCCGGGACCGGCGCTGGGGCGTGCTGCCCGAGCTGCGGGTGTTGTTTCGCGAGTCTTCGGCGCGCGCCGAGACCGTGCTCGAGGTGGCGTTGCGCGGCGTGAGGTGACCGCGCGTTGCAAATGACGCGGGCCTTGGTTAGAAAACCGAGCATGCGACGCGCGCCCCTGGCCCTCAAGACCGCGATTCCGCTGTGCCTGCTGCTGCTCGCCTGCGTGGAGCAGGACGAAGACAAGCCCACCGCGGAGGACATGGCGACGGCCAAGCAGAACATCCTTGCTGCCCCGCCGACGCCGCGGTACGCGGTGAACGCCGATCTCGACGGGAAAGTCGTGTACCTCGGGCTCGACGTCGACCACGTTCCGATCGAGCCGGGCAAGGACGTGACGCTCACGCACTACTGGAAGGTGTTGTCGCCGCTGGGCGACTGGAAGTCGTTCACGCACCTCAATGGCGCCGGCGCAAACAAGTTCATCAACGCCGACCACGCGGCGGTCAAGGGCAAGTACCCGGTCAGCGCGTGGAAGGCGGGCGAGATCGTCCGCGACCAGCACAGCGTACGGCTTCCCAACAACTGGGGGCCGTCGGTCGAAATCTACGTCGGGATGTGGCGGGGACCGACGCGCATGCCGGTCAAGACCGGGCCGCACGACGCGGAGGGCCGCGTGCTCGCCGCGACGGTCCCAGTGGCCGCCGGTCAGGCCGCGCCGGAGCCGCGCAAGCGCTACGTCGCGCGCATGGCGACGAAGGCGCCGAAGATCGACGGCAAGCTGGACGACCCGGCCTGGACGGCGGCGCCCTCGACGGGGGCGTTCGTCAACACGCTGAACGGCACGGCGGTTCCGATGAAGACCGAGGCCAAGCTGCTGTGGGACAAGAAGTTCCTCTACATCGGCATCGAGAACACCGACTCGGACGTGTGGGCGAAGCTGGACAAGCGCGACGACAAGCTTTGGACCGAGGAAGCTGACGAGATCATGATCGACGCCGACGGCAACGGGCGCACGTACATCGAGCTGCAGGTGGCGCCGAACGGCAACATCTTCGACACGTACCTGCCCGAACGGCGCAAGTACGAGGACTCGATCAATCCCAAGCTGAAGCCGTTCGCGTGGAATTCGAAGATGGTCGCGAAGGTGCGCGTCGACGGGACGCTGAACAAGCGCGAGGACCAGGACAAGGGCTGGACGACGGAGATCGCGATCCCGCTGGAGGACGTGAAGGGGATGGACGACAAGTCGGGGGTCACGCTGCCGCCGGTGCCGGGCAACGTCTGGCGCATCAACATGTTCCGCATGGACGTGCCGCAGGGCAAGCCGCAGCAGGCGGCGGGCTGGTCGCCGCCGATGGTGGGCGACTTCCACGCGCTCGACCGCTTCGGTGAGCTGGTGTTCGGCGACGCCCAGGGCATGGTGCCGCCTCCGCCGTCCCCGATGGCGACCGCGCCCGCGAAGGAAAAGTCGGGCGCCGCCGTGGCGACGCCCGCGACCGCAGCAGCAGATCGCAAGGCCACCGCCGCGGCGAAGACCGCCGGCGCCAGCAAGAAGAAGTGACCGCCTCTGATCCCCTCGCCCCGCGCAGCGGGGAGAGGGTTAGGGTGAGGGGCCGGGCGCTGGTCGCGGTGCTGCTGGTTGCGGCGTGCGCGTCAACGAAGACGTCCACGTCCACGTCTACGCCTACGTCTACGTCTACGTCCACGCCTACGTCAGCGTCAGCGTCAGCGACACAAGAGGCAGGGTTCAGCCCAGCAGGCGAGGGGGCGAAGAAGTATGCGACGACAGCGGCTGGGGACGGACGGCAACCGGCGCCGGCGGACGAGCTGCGGCGGGCGCTGCTCGCGGAGGTGCGCGCGGCCTCGCGCAAGCAGGGGCGCAAGCCGCCCGATCCGGATGCGCGTCTCGACTGGGCGATGACGGATCTGGCGCGACAGGTGCGCGGCGACGATCTGCCCGCGCTGGACGTGGTCGACTTTCTCCTCGCGCACTACGGACTCGTCGAGCCGTCGCCGCACATCCTGCTCTCGAGCGTGCCGACGCGCGGCGCTGCGGAGCTGAGCGCGCACACGCGCGGCGAGATCGCGGCGATGTTGCGCAGCGCCGACATTCATCGCGTCGGCGTCGGCGTCGACCGGTCGGACGACACCATCTACATCGCGCTGGCGCTGCAGGAGAGACGCGTCGAGCTGCTCGACGCCATTCCCCGGCGCTTGCCGACGGGCGGGCATGCCCCGCTCTCGGCGCGCATCGCGCCCGGCCTCACGAAACCCGAAATCGCGATCACCGCGCCCGACGGCAGCGTGCGCGAGCAGACACCGCCGCTGCAGAAGGGCGTCGTCCGCGCCGACATTCAATGTGCGGGCGATGGCCGCTACCAGGTCGAGATCGTCGCCACGGACGCGACGGGCAGCGCGGTGCTCGCCAACTTTCCCGTCTACTGCGGTGTCGCACCCCCGGCCGCCGCGCCGCGCGGCGCGGGCGTTCGTCCCGCCGCCGTCACGGCCGAGGAGGCCGAGCAGCAATTGCTGGCGTTGATCAACCGCGATCGGAAGCGGGCGGGCGTGCCGCCGGTCGTCGCCGACGACAAGCTGACGGCGATCGCGCGCGCGCACACGCACGACATGGTCGATCACGACTTCGTGGGTCACGTGTCGCCGCGAACGGGCGGCCCCGTCGACCGCGTTCACCGCGGCGGGCTGCAGCCGACTTTCGTCTCGGAGAACGTGGGCCGCGGCTACACCGCGGAGGAGGCTCAGCAGGGCTTCATGTCCAGCCCGGGCCACCGCGCCAACGTCGTCGATCCGCGCCCGCGGCGCGTCGGCATCGGCGTCGTCTACGGCGCCGCCGTCACCGGCACCAAGCCCATGTTCGTGACCCAGCTGTTCACGAATTAGGTCGTTCGGGCGCGATCAGGACGACCGGGCCGGCGGGCGTGCGCGCGACGAGGCGCGCAGCGTCCTCGGGCAACGACGCGATCGCGCGCGCGAGCGGGCGACGTTCCTCGTCGGTGAGCTCGTCGATCGGAACGGTCTCGCCCGCGATCGCCTCGTACCAGATCGCGCGGCGATCCTCGGACAGCTGCAGCACGCGCTGCACGAACGGTCCGCCCGCGGCGGCGATGCGCCGCAACCGATCGACCGCCCCGTCCGCCAGCGGCTGCGCCCGCTCCTCGATCACGACGTTGCGCGCCGTGCGCGCGTCGCGGCGTACGGCGAGACGGATCTCCGGCGTGCGCCACAGCTCGTGCTCCTCCTCGCTGGGCTGGACGGGCAGCGCCGCGTTCATCAACCGTTCGCTGGTGTCGCCCGCCGCCCGTACCGTTTCCGGTACCGCCGGCGCGGCCGCCGCCGTCGCCTTCGCTTCCTGGACGGGCCACGCCGCCACCGCGTCGGCCATATCGACCGCGGAGCCGAACCGATCGGACGGAGCTTTCGCAAGCGCGCGCAGCAGCGTGCGGTCGTGCTCCGCGCCCAGCGTCCCGCGCAGCAGCGTCGGCGCCGGCGGCGTTTCGCCCAGGTGCTGTCCGACGAGATCGGGACCGAGGAAGGGCGGGCGCCCTGTGAGGGACTCGAACAGCGTCGCGCCCAGCGCGTAAAGATCGGCGGCGGCGCCGATCGGCGCGCTGCTGATCTGTTCCGGCGACATGTACGCCAGCGTTCCGAGGAATCCGCCCGACTGCGTCTGCCCGAAGTCTGCGAGGTGCGCGCCCCCGAAGTCGCCCAGCTTCGCGTTGCCGGCGACGTCGAAGAAGACGTTGGCGGGCTTGACGTCGCGATGCACGATGCCGCGCTCGTGCGCCGCGCCCAGCGCCGCGAGCAGATCCAGCGCCAGCCGCCGCGCGGCTGCGGGCGTCAGCGCCCCCGTCGTGGCGAGCCGGTCGGCCAGCGTGCCGCCCGCCATCAGCTCGAACACGAAGATGCCGGACGCCGCCTGCGCGTCGAACAGCGCGACGATGTTGGGGTGGCGCAGTCGCCCGGCGGCCTCGGCCTCGCGCGCGAAGCGCTGGTAGGCCTGGCGTTCGGGCTCGCCCGGCGCGCCCCCGAGCTGCAGCAGCTTCAGCGCGACAGGCGTTCCCAGCAACGTATCGATCGCCTCGTAGACGCGTCCTGTCGCGCCGCCGCCCAGCAACCGGCGAATCTCGAAGCGTCGCGCCACCGCCGTCGCGGCGCCCGCGCTGCGACGGGCCGCCAGCGGACCGTCGCTCTCCGCGGCGGCCGCCTCCGCCTCCTCGAGCGCGACGAGCTCCTCGGGGTTGCGCGGCAGCGCAGGCTGATCCCTCCGCAACCGTTCGGCGAGCTCGCCGGCCGCGCCCCTGAAGCCGAGCGCGAGCAAAGGCGCGCACAGCGCGCGCCACGCCGCTGTCCGCAACGCGGGCGCCCGAGCGGCCGTTTGCAGGTGGCGCGCCGCCTCCTCATGGCGTCCCAGACGGCCGAGCAGCCGGCCGAGCGCCAGGCGCGCCGCCGCGGCCTCCTCGGCGCTGCCCTGCGCGACGAGCCGTTCGTAGAGCAAGCCCGCCTCACGCAGCTCGCCCGCGCGGACGCGCGCGCGCGCCTCGTCGATCGGCGCCTTCGCGCGCCGGTACAGCGCCGCGGCCCGCTGCCACAGCCGCGCGCGCTCGGCGGTGCGACCCGCCTCGAAGAAGCGCCCGCGATCCGCGAACGCGTCGGCTACCGCGACAAGCTCGTCCTCGCCGGTGGCGGCGTCCGCGATCTCCGTGGCGCGCGCCGGCAGGTTGCCGTCCAGCGCCAGCCGCACGGCCAGGCCGCGATCGCCCAGCGAGATCGCCAGCGGCAGAGCATCGACGAACCGCCACACCCGCTCGTAGAGCGCGATCGCGCGCCGCAGCTCGCCGCGGTCGGTCGCGATGCGCGCGGCCTCGACGTACGCGCCGTGCGCGACCAGATACTCGATGATGTCGTAGGGGGGCGATTCCATGATAGGGATCCCGCGAGCGTTGCAATGATACTCGGCGTCCTCGGTGGCAGCGGCCTCTACGATCTCGACGGCCTCTCCGGGGCGCGCCTGGAAGAGGTGTCGACGCCATTCGGTCCGCCGTCGGCGCCCGTCGCCAGCGGGCAGATCGGCGGCGCGCGCGTGCTGTTCCTACCGCGCCACGGCCACGGGCATCGCTTCTCGCCGTCGGAGATCAACTACCGCGCGAACGTGTTCGCGCTCAAGAGCCTGGGCGCCCAGCGCATCTTGTCAGTATCGGCGGTCGGGTCGCTGCGCGAGGGCCTGGCGCCCGGCGACTTCGTGCTGCCCGATCAGTTCATCGACAAGACGTACCGGCGCGCGTCGACGTTCTTCGGTGACGGCGTCGTCGGCCACGTCGGCTTCGCCGAGCCCACCTGCCCGGCGTTCGCCGCGGCGGTCGCGGCGGCCGATGTCGGACGGGCGGGCAAGCGCGTTCACCGCGGCGGCACCTACGTCTGCATGGAAGGGCCGCAGTTCTCGACGCGCGCCGAATCGCAGCTGCATCGCAGCTGGGGCGCCGACGTCATCGGCATGACCGCCGCCACCGAGGCCAAGCTGTGCCGCGAGGCGGAGGTCTGCTTCGCGTCGCTGGCGCTGGTGACCGACTACGACGCCTGGCACGCCAGCGAGGCGGCGGTGTCGGTCGAGGCGATCGTCGCCGTGCTGCGCGCCAACGTGGCGGGCGCCCAGGAGGTCATCCGCCGGCTGGGCGACCACCTGTCCGGCGTCCCCGCGTGCGGCTGCGCGCGCGCCGCCGCCCACGCCGTCATCACCGCGCCGGATGCGATCTCGGCCGAGGCGCGCGGCCGCCTACGTCTGCT
>DATMZL010001164.1:0-2601 GCA_035607075.1 Polyangia bacterium | reverse complement strand
TGGCAGTCGGCGATGACCTACAAGTTCGTCGGCGCGATCCGGGGCATGGGCCACCTCGAGCACTACCAGCTGAAGGCGCTGGGCATCGGCCTCGGTATCGGCCTGGTGATCGCGCTGGTGCGGCGCGCGCTCGCCGCGTCGCCCCGCTATCAGCGCTGGATCGCGTCGGGCTCGCGCGGGTTCGCGTTCGGGTGGATCGTCGACGCGATCCTGTTCGGGAGCCCCTACGCGTCGTCGACGGGTGGGTTCCTCGATCTCAAGGTCAGCCTGTGGTTCGCGGGCGGCAGCGTGGTCAGCTCGCTGCTGGCGTGGTACGCGAACGCGCGCAAGCGGCGAGGCGGCGGCGACGACCTGCCCACCGACATGAGCACGATGTCGCTGGTCGGCGGCGGCCTGATCGCCGGCGAGTCGCTGTACGCGCTGGGCGCCGGTCTGGCGGGCCTGATCGGCGCGGGCCTCGCCCGGCTGCTCGGGTAGCTGACGGACGCGATCGCCTCAAACGTTCGCGAACCCGCTAGACTCTCTCGGCTTTGCTGCTTCTGTCATCCACACACCCGCGCTGGTTCGACGCGAGCGCGGCGGATCTGCCGGCGCTGCTGTCGGATCACCTGCACTGCGAGCGGAAGGCGGCCGAGAACGCGCTGTCGCTGGTGCGGCGCTACCCGCATCGCGGCAGCTCCGTCGACAAGCTGGGGCGACTGGCGCACGAGGAGACCAGCCACGTCGTCCAGGTGGGCGCGCTGATCGCGCGGCGCGGGTGGACGCCGCGCACCGACACGCCCAACCGGTACGCGCGCGGGCTGCTCGCGGAGGTGCGCGGCCGCGAGCCCGAGCGGCTGTTCGACGCGCTGCTGGTCGCCGCGTTCATCGAGGCGCGCTCGCACGAGCGGCTGGGCCTGCTGGCGCGCGGGTTCGCGCGAGCCGGCGACGGCGAGCTGGCGGACTTCTACGCCGCGCTGGCGACGGCCGAGGAGCGCCACGCCGAGATCTTCATCGAGCTGGCGCGGCCGCTGCTGCCCGCGGCCGACTGCGACGCGCGCATCGCCGCGCTCGCCGAGCGCGAGAGCGCGATCCTCGCGGCGCTACCGCACGCGAGCCGGATTCACTGACGCCTCACGGCTCGAGGTGGACGAGGAAGTCGCCGAACGTCGACGCGCCGCCTGAACTGATGGCGCCGGTGCCGAAATTGATGCTGCCCTTGAAGTCGCCGGTCACCCAGGCGCCCCCGTGGCGGTCGGCCGCCACACACTGACCGCCGTTGGTGTCGTCGGCGGTGGTCACGCGTAGCGGCAGCGTCGCGCTGCCGTCGCTGACGACGTCGGCGACGAACGTCTGTTTGGTCGCGCCCTGAAGGTAGCCGACCGCGAAGGTGTGATCGGCGCCGTTGGTGTCGGCCGCGAAGACGTGCCCGTCACCTTCGAGCAGCTTCACCCAGTTGCCGGCGCCGGCCGCCGTCAGCTCGGCCACGAACGCCGACCCCATCGCCGTGGCCTGGACGTTCACGCCGCCGACGGTTGCTGCCCCGCTGATGAGGCCGGAGATGCGCAGCGCGCCGGTGCTCGTCACCTCGATACCGTTGCCTACGTCGAAGTCGGGACCACCGAAACGCAGCGCGCGTTTCGGCGTGCCGGTGTCCGCATCCAGCGCTGCGACGAAGCCGCCGTCGATCGACGTGGCGGGAAGCGTGAGCGTTGTCGTGCCGATCTGCAGCGGGGCGTTGAACGTCCCGACGATGTAGACCTCGCCGTTCGCCACGGCGACGTCGTTGGCGAATGCTGACGTGCCCTGGCCGGGGAATTCACGGTTGTACGTCTCGACTCCGTCGGACGTGAACTTCGTGACAAAGGCGGACTGGGTCAGCGGGCTGCCGGTGGAAGACATGCCGCCGACGACGTAGATGTTCCCTTGCGCGTCGGCGAGGACGCGGCGGATCCAGACGCTGCCCGTGCGGGTGACGGCCTTGCTCAAATCGTGGCTGCCGCCGGGACCGAGGCGAACCAGGTAGTAGCCGTTGTCGACTGGTTGCAGCGTCGGGCCGCCGAAGCTCACCGCGCGAAAAAGCTGGCCGGCGAGCCAGAGGTTGCGCGACGGATCGACGGCGATCGCGGCGGGCGTGATCGCGTTCGCGAAGGTGACGACGGATATCTGGCCCTGGCGCGGATTCCAGGAGACGCGCGGTCCGGGATCCTCCGTGTCGCTCGCGGCTGCAGGGCCGACGAGGATCAGGGTGTCCTGGCTGTCGACGGCAACGAGGTGGGGCGACCCTTGAAAGTTGGGGAGCGCGATCGTGCTCGTGACGTGAAGTGCGCCGGCGCCACCGGAACCACCGGAGCCGCCAGACCCGCCAGCGCCACCGGAGCCGCCGGTGCCAGATCCTGCGACGCCGCCGGTACCGCCACGGCCGCCCGTCCCGACGCTGCCTCCCGACCCGCCCGTGCCGCCAACGCCGCCGACGCCGGTGCCACCGACGCCGCCGCTGCCCGCGCTCCCGCCGGTGCCGCCGCGTCCGCCGTTGCCAGCGGGCCCGCCGCCCGCTCCGCTCGCGCCTCCACCACCCGCGCCCGCGCTGCCACCCGTGCCGGCGCTGCCGGTTGCCGTCGT
>DATMZL010001139.1:0-3519 GCA_035607075.1 Polyangia bacterium | reverse complement strand
GTGATCTCGACGACGACGTCGGTCCCGATCGGCGGTTGCAGCGGTCCCAGAATCAGGCCGCCGCTGACACTGATCTCTCGCAGCTCGGCGGCGATCGCTTCCAGTCCGGCGGCGATCCGGATCTTGCATGGAATTCCAATTGGGATGCGTGTGTGCTTGCGGCGCCGCGTGCTCGGCCGCTCGCCGCGCAGTGTCTGGATGACGAAGTCGCGCTTCGCCGATTCGTCCGCCTCGAACGCGACGGTCGCGCCGGCGCGAACGCGCATGCGCGGCAACGCAGGGCGCCAGGCGGTGACGGTGCCGCGGATGAGGACCTTGTTGGGCAGGCCGTCGCAGGCCATTTCCACGACGACGGGCGTTCCTGCCGACAGCTCAGTCGTCGTCGGGCAGAAGACCCCGCCGTTGGGCACATCGGGAAGGTAATGCTCTTCGAACTCCTCGAGGTTCCGGCAGCGGACGCGAAGAATGTTCACGGGGGCTCCCAGCCCGGAGAATAGCTCACCAGCCCATGCGCGCGAAATAGCCGAAACGTCCGGAACCCCTCGGCGGTTCCGCGGTCGATCGCGTGCAGCGGAGGCGGGCTTTGCCTGCCGGAGCTCATCGCGGGAGGGACGGAACCCTTTGAGGGTTCCGTAGTCCTAATGTGGTAAAGCATCCGCGCAATGCCAATCCGCGTGTACATCGACGGAGCGGTTCGGCTTCCCGAGGAGGCGAAGGTCTCCGTCCTCGATCGCGGTTTTCTCTACGGGGACAGCGTCTACGAGACGATCGGCACGATGTACGGGCGCCTGTTCGCGGCGAGCGACCACCTGGATCGGCTGGAACGATCGGCGCGCCGGATCGGCCTGCGCGTGCCACCGCGCGCCGAGATCGAGGCGGCGATCGCGCAGACGATCGCAGCCGCAGAAAATCCCGAGACGCGCGTGCGCGTGATGCTGACCCGCGGCGTCGGCAAACTGGATCTCGATCCCGCCAGCTGCGACGACTGTCGGCTGGTGGTGATCGCATTTCCGCTGGGCGCGCCGACACCCGAGATGTTCGCGAAGGGCGTCTCGGTCGCGATCGTGTCGGTCACGCGCAACAGCCCGCGCGCGATCGATCCGGCGGTGAAGTCGGGCAACTACCTCAACAACGTGCTGGCGCTGGGCGAAGCGCGGCGCACCAGCGGCGCGTACGAGGCGATCCTTTGCGCGGACGACGGCAGCGTCGCCGAGGGCGCGTCGAGCAACGTGTTCGCTGTCGTACGCGGCGAGGTCTGGACGCCGCAGCCCGAGGTCGGGATCCTCGACGGCATCACGCGCGCGAAGGTCATGGACCTGGGGCGCGGCGCCGGCGTCCGGATCGTCGAGCGCCGCATCCAGCCCGACGAGCTGCGAGCCGCGGACGAGGCGTTCCTGACCAGCGCCACGCGCGGCGTCCTGCCTGTGACCGTCATCGACGGCCAGCGGGTGGGCACCGGTGTTCCCGGCCCGATCACGCGGCAGCTGATGGCGCTCTACGACGAGCTGGGGCGGCGAGGGGTCCCATGAACGCCGCGGCGATGTTCCCCCGGTTCCTGATCATCTGCAGCATCATCCTGATCATCGCCGGCGTGTCGCAGGTGCTCGTGCGCCCGCGCGGCGAGAAAGAGACGCTGCTGGAAAAGTTCGTCAACCGCGCGACCATCACCGCGGTCGTGTCGCTGGCGATCGGAATCGCGGGGCTGCTGTTCGGCCTGGGCATCTTCAAGATGCCCAGGTTTTAGTCGCTCCGTCGACGCTACTTCAGCTTCGGCGAGACCATGACCTGGTCTTTGGGCAGGTAGGCGAGGGCGGCCTTGTAGACCTGGGTCTTGTGCTGTTCCTGGTCTTTCTTGGCGCCCTTGTCGTCGGTCTTGTGCAGACCGAGCTTCGCGAACGTGATCGCCGAATAAGACGCGATCGTCTCCTGCACCGTCGACAGCTTGGCGTCGAACTGCTGGCGGGTCGTGGTGATCTTCAGGGCCGGCTGATCGTTGAGCAAGCCCGTGTAGATCACCTTCTGCAACTCGGGCGCCTTGCCGAACATCGTCGTCGTGAACTCTGCCCAGTAAGTCATCGCGGAGTTGAAGCCGAGGCTGGCCACGTACTCGTCCTTGCCGGTCTCGAGGTACGGGTAGGTCACCTCGACGGTCTTGTTCGCCGCGTCGACCTTCATGGTCGGCTTATGCGTGAACTTGTCGTCGAAGCGCTCGACCTTCTTCTTCACCTCGAGGTGGCAGGTGTCCTCGAGGTTCTCGGCCTCGCCGCGCTGCAAGCTCCACGCGAACGCCTTCTCGACCTCCTCGGGGAACTCGAGCTTGATGTTGTTCTCGCACTTCGGGCCCTTGTCGCCGTGCTCGCGCCAGATCTTCGCGATCGGGTTGCCACCCGTCTGCGCCTCGCCCTCGGTCGTGTAGATCGCGCCCAGGAACGTCGTCGGTTCGAACGTCTTGCGCGTCATCGCGTAGCGATAAAGGAACTGCAGCGCGGGATAGATGTCGTCGCGCTTGGTCTTCTGTTTCAGCGCGACGTGCAGCTTGACGTCCTGTCCGTCGGTCGGCCCGGTCACCTCGTCGCGGACCACCGTGAATCCGGGCACGCCTGCCGGCACCTTCGGTTGGTCACAGCATGTCGTGGGCGCCGTCGACTGTTCGCTCTTCGGGCACGCGACCGACAGCAGGGCGAACAGACCAAGGGCGGGGATCGCGACAACGCCGCGCAGCAGGGTGGGGGCTCGCATTCGGGACCTCCTCGGATCGGGGCAACAGGGCAACGGGCAACTTCGAAAGTCGGCCCACCCTACAACAAAACCGGCGTGTTTGGTGCCTTCGGCGTTTCAGGAGTCGCGTCGTTTTTCCGAGGTACTCCGCGTTGTTCACCGATCGAAGCTGGTCGATTGAGTCGGGACCCTCAAAGGGTCCCGAACTCCCGCGATGGTACGCGCCGAGCAAAGCTCGGCGGCTCCCCACGCGTTCCGGGGCATTTCTTTACGGCTGGCACCGAGGTAGGTTATTGTACGCAATCGGCGCCGAACGCCGGACGCAGCTCTTAACCCTCCCAGAGGCAAATCAGACTGTCATGACGCGGAGATTTCGCGTTTTTTCGATGCGCCTCGGGCGGGCCAAGCAGCGCGCTGTCGCCGCGACCCTGATGTCCCTCGTGGTTGGGCTGCTGTTGGCAGTCGCCCCCGGGACTGCGCGCGCGCAGATGACGCAGTCCCAAAAGGATGAGGTGAAGCTGCACTACCAGCGGGCGACGCGCGCCTACGACCTCCAGAAATACCAGGAGGCGATCGACGAGTACCAGAAGGCGTACGAGATCAGCGGCGATCCGCCGATGCTCTACAACATCGCGCAGGCCTACCGTCTCGCGGAACAGCCGGGAGAGGCAGCGCGTTACTACCGGCGATTCCTGCAGCGAATGCCCAACGCCCGCAACCGCGAAGACGTCGAACGCAAGATCGCCGACCAGGAGCGGATGGCAGAGCAGCAGCGCAAGAAGGCCGAGGCGGTGACGCCGC
>DATMZL010001135.1:0-5355 GCA_035607075.1 Polyangia bacterium | reverse complement strand
GCGCCTTGCCGGCGATCACCGGAAACAGCCGCAGCGAGATCGACGAGCGCCGCCGCCGGCAAGATCACCAGCGGCGCGTGCGTGGACGCCGCGTGCAGCTCGTGAACGTGCATCGCCATGGGTCACCGGCCCCTGCGGCTGCGCTTGACCTTGTTGCCCTGCTTGCCGAGCGCCGTTCGCACGCGCTTCGGCAGCTTGCTGATGGTCCGCTTACTGCGCGCGGCGCGTGCCGCCTTCTTGATGTTCTTGCGCGCTGCCCGCCTCTGTCGATTCGTCGCCATGTTCGCCTCCCCGCCGCCCCGCGCGGCCTTCAGCTTCACCCTGACCATCCAGTTGGCGCGTGGGAAGCCGCCGAGCTTCGCTCGGCGGGAGGGTTTGGGAACCCTCCCAGGGTTCCCATGTGGATCGACGGCTCAGCCGCGCGTCGACTTCCTGGCAAATGAACGGGTCAGGGCAGGGTGCAGCTGGTCCCGTTCCAGGTGCCGCCGATGATCTGCGTGCACTGGTTCGCGACCGTGAAGACCGAGTTGTAGACGCGGACGTCGTCCACCATCATGCCGGGCGCGCCGATGTAGAGCTGGTCCGGTATGCCCGCGTTGAACACGGGGTTGTTGCTGGCGTCGTTCGCGACCGACTTCACGAGCACGTCGTCGATGTAGACGTCGACGCCCGCTCCCTGACCCGCGCCCGTGCCGGTTCCGGCGTAGCGCAGGATCATGTTGTGCCATGCGCCGCTCGCCGGCCCGGTGAAACCGGGGCAAGAGCCGGTCAAGAACGAGTTCGACGAGGTCGCCACGCAGATACTCATCTGCGGCGCAGACGAGATTCCCAGCTGGATCCCGCCGTAGGGCGCGGTGGATCGGTTGTTGAAGTCAAAGAACGCGACCGAGCTGCCCACCGACGCCGTGAGGTTGACCCACAGCGAGATCGTGTACTGCGCGGAAGCCGTGAGCACCGAGCGCGTTCCCGGGACGACGCCATAGCCGCCGGCGGCGAAATTGATCGCCTGACCGATCTTTCCGGCGACGTACGAGGTCGAGCCGTTCAGCGTCACGGGATAGCCCGCCGAGCTGCCGCTGTTGGTGTTGGTTCCGTCGAACGTCCAGCGAAGCAGGGGCGTCGGTCCGGCCGGCACGAACGTCGCCGTCACGGAGGCCGCGTCCGTCAGCGTCACCATGCACGTGGTGGCGGTTCCGGAGCACGCGCCCGACCACCCCATGAACGTCGACGAGGCGGTCGGCGTCGCCGTAAGAGTCACGACCGTGCCGTAGTTGAAGGACGCCATGCACGTCGATCCGCAGCTGATGCCGGCGGGGCTCGAGGTGACGGTGCCCGAGCCGGCGGCGGTGACCGTGAGCGCGACCTGCTTGATCGTGAAGGTCGCCGCGACGGACGTCGCGGCATTGACAGTGACGACGCAGGTCGCGGTGCTGCCCGAGCAGGCTCCCGACCAGCTGGTGAACATCGAACCCGCGGAGGGCGTGGCGGTGAGCGTGACCATCGAGCCGGCGGCGAAGCTCGCCGAGCAGGTGGCGCCGCAGTTGATGCCTGCCGGCGACGACATGACCGTGCCCATGCCGGTGCCCGCCGGAACGACGGTGACAAGGTAGCTGGAGACGCCCGTACCGCCCGTACCCGCGACACCGGTCGTACCGGCGACGCCCGTCGTGCCTGCGCTGCCTGTCGTGCCGGCGACGCCCGTCGTGCCCGCCGCGCCCGTGGTGCCGCCTCGGCCGGCCGCGCCGGTCGTGCCTGCGCTGCCTGTCGTGCCGGCGACGCCTGTCGTGCCCGCCGCGCCCGTGGTGCCGCCGGTCCCGGCGACGCCGGTCGTGCCGCCCACGCCTCCGACGCCGGTGGTGCCCGCCACGCCGGTGGTCCCGGCGGCGCCTGTCGTGCCGGCGGTGCCTGTCGTCCCGGCGCTGCCGGTGGTGCCGCCTTTCCCAGCGGATCCTGTCGTTCCGCCGTGGCCGCCGCCGTTCCCGGCGGTGCCGGTTCCATTCATCGGCGAGACCGAGCCGCAAGCGTTGGCGAACAAGAGCGCGCCCAGTGCGAGGGCGACGTACGACAAGCGAAGCTGCAAGGGATCCTCCCGCGGTGAGGTGGCCAGGCCGATTGGGCCCACATTTTTGCTCGTTTGCTCGAGCTTCGTCACCAAGATTCGTCTTGGCGGGCCGCGGATGCCCACCGCGTCGGGAACCTGTCGCCGGCTCGGTCAGCCCGCGGGCGGGAGGACGACGCGGAAGATTGTGCCCGCGGTGGGCGGGCAGGTGACGGTGATGTCGCCGCCGGACAGGCGCGCGAGCTGACGCGAGATCGCGAGGCCGAGGCCGGACCCCGTCGCCCGACCCGTGTGCCCGGGCTCGAACAGGTGACGTTGCGCCTCCGGGCCGAGGCCGGGACCGTTGTCGCGCACCTCGATGACGGCGCGCCCGTTCACGGTCTCGAGACGCACTTCGACGGAGTTGGCGCTCCAGGGCCGGTCCGCCAGCGCGTCGGCCGCGTTCAGCAGCAGGTTGAGAACGATCTGCGTGATGCGCGTCGATGGCACGCGCACGGTCGGCGCTTCGCCCAGCTCCGCCGACACCGGCGAGACCGACTTCAGGCGCACGCGCGCCATCTGCAGCGCGCGCTCGATCGCCGGCTTGACCTCCGCGGCGCCGATCACGGGCGTGATCTCGTCCGGGCGCAAGAACAGCTGGAAGTCGCGCACAAGCGCGGCGATGGACTGCGCGCTCATCATCGCCAGCTCTACGTCGGGCGCCAGGCGTTCGAGATGGATGGCGTCTTCGCTACCCTGGCCGCGCTTGCGCATCCGTTCCACGCGTTCGGTCGCCCAGTCCAGCGCTGCCAGCAGCGTGGACAGCGGGTTGGCGATCTCGTGCGCGAGGCCGGTCGCGAGCAGGCTCGCGGTGGCGAAACGGTCGAGGCGCGCGAGCGCCTGCGTCGGCACGGGCGTGACGTGGTGTTCGTAAGGCGTCTCGCCACGGCTGGCCTGGTCCTCGTGCTGGGAGACGAGAGCGTTGAGTCCCATATTTTTTTCCTCCTCCATTCGATTCGACTCGACCGACGATTCGGTCGAACGGTTGAGCAATGCCCGTACCAGCCGAAACACAGCCGAAACACAGCAGGTTCTGCGGCGAATTCCTACATGTCGCCACGAGCCGCCGTGGAGCACGCCACGATCCCACGAAGCATCGTGGGCGCGGCATCTCAGCGGGCGCTCGACTAATTCGCGTTCTGCGGGCGCATTACGCCCCAGCGCTTGAGGCGCGAGCGAAGCGTGTTCGGGTGCAGGCCGAGGCGCCGGGCTGCGCCGCGCTCGCCTTCGATCACCCAGTGCGTTTCAGCGAGCACCTGCTCGACGTACCAGCGCTCGACCTCAGCGATGGTCCGCGGCGGCGTGTCGGGCGTCGCCGCGGTCGCCGCGATCGGCACGGACAGCGGCGCCGCCGACAGATCGGGAAGGGCGTCGAGGTCCAGCACGTTGCTGCGCGCGAAGACGACGGCCCGTTCGATCACGTTCTGCAGCTCGCGCACGTTGCCAGGCCACTTGTAAGCGAGCAGGCGCCACATCGCCTCGGGGGCGACCTCCTCGATGCGTTTGCCCGCCTGGCGAGCGTAGCGCTGCAGGAACGCGTTCACGAGCGGCGGGATGTCCTCGGCGCGGTCGCGCAGCGGTGGAAGCGCGACCGGGAAGACGTTCAGGCGATAGTAGAGGTCTTCGCGGAATTGCCCGCGCGCCACCAGCTGCGGCAGGTTGCGGTTGGTCGCCGTGACGACGCGCACGTCCACCCGGATTGTCTCGTTGCCGCCCACGCGCTCGAACTCCCGCTCCTGCAGCACGCGCAGCAGCTTGACCTGCGTCTCCAGCGGCAGCTCGCCGATCTCGTCGAGGAACAGGGTTCCGCCGTGCGCCAGCTCGAAGCGGCCCTTGTGCTTTCCGACGGCGCCTGTGAACGCGCCCTTCTCGTGGCCGAACAGCTCGCTCTCGACGAGGCCGGCCGAGATCGCCGCGCAGTTGACCTTGACGAGCAGCCGCTCGCGGCGCGGGCTGGCCTCGTGGATCGCGCGCGCGACCAGCTCCTTGCCGGTCCCGGTCTCGCCCGTGATCAGCACGGTCGTGTTCGTGGCCGCCACCATCGCGACGCGTTCCTTCATGTGGCGGATGCCCGCCGATGCGCCGACGATCTCCGAGGCGGCATCGCCTTCGAGCTCACGCCGCAGGTAGTCGCGGTCGCTCGTCAGCTGTTCCTCGTGCCGCCGGCGATCGGAGATGTCTTCGAAGAAGAACGACACGCCGGTCGGCGACGGGTAAAGGCGCACCTCGAAGGGACGCCCGCAGCATTGCGTCTCGACGGCGATCGCGCGCTGTTCCGCGACCGCGCGGTCGAACGCCGGTCGCAGCGGCCCTTCGCCAAGCTGTGGCGCCATGGTCCAGGCGAGTTGCCCGATCATCTCGGCGCGGGTGTGTCCGCACAGCGCCGTGGCGCGCTCGTTGGCGTAGGTGAAGCGACCGTCGCGATCGAGCGCAATGAACGCGTCCGAGATGCGCGAAAGGATCGCGGCGACGTCGGCGCGCGCCGCCTCCGCCTCTTGCCGCGCCGCCTCGGTGCGCGCCAGCAGGCCCTGGCGTTCCTGCTCGTGCTTGATGCGCGCCGTGACGTCCTCCAGGATGCCGACGAACGTTCCGTCGGACTGGCCGGCGATGGGCAGCGCCCTGACCTCGACCGAGCGCACCTCGCCGCTCTTGTGGACGAAGCGGTGGACCGGTGTCTTGTAGGCGCTGCGCGTCTCGACCGCCGAGTCCCAGCGCGCGGCGACCCGCGCGCGATCCTCGGGGTGCAGCGCGTTCATCCAGCCGTGCCCCAGCGACTCGCTATGCGTCAGGCCCATGATGGCCTCACCGGCCGGATTGATGTAGAGGCACTGGCCCTTGTCACCGGCGATGAAGATCCCCAGCGGCGACGCGTCGCACATGGCGCGGAAACGGGCCTCGGCGGCCTGCAGCGCGCTGTCGACGCGCCTGCGTTCCACCTTGCGCGCCACACCCTGCGCGACCAGTTGCAGCATGTCCAGGTCGCCCTGCTCCCAGGTCGAACCGACAGCGGCCGCGAGACCCGCGATGCCGATCAGCGCGCCGTCCACGACGACCGGTACCAGCAACAGCGCCCGATCGCCGCCGGGAGAGATCAGCGTCTCGACCGGCGTGCCCAGGAACTGATGCGTGCGCGGAACGCGCACCACGCCGCCCCGGCGCAAGCTCGCCAGGAAGGGCGGCGGCAGGATATCGAGCGGCATGCGCGCGAAATGCGGACGCGGCTTCATCGGGCGCACGGCCGCCGTGTGCCACTCGTG
>DATMZL010001116.1:0-3086 GCA_035607075.1 Polyangia bacterium | reverse complement strand
TCGTTCATCGCCTTGGTGCCGGGCCCTGGGAAGTTCTGGTAGAGGTACGCGGTGCCGTGGCCTCCGCAGTCGTCGCTGCAGGCGGGCTGGGCGGCCGGGCAGGCGCCGTTGATCGGGTTCGGGCTCCGGCCGTAGAGCGTGTCCGTCATCGCGTTGGTGAACGGCGTCGTCAGATCCTTGCCGCCGGTGCCGTTGTGCAGGCCGTAGTTCTCGCACGATGACAGCACCATGTTGTCGGGCGTGTTGGCGTCGTACGAGTACGTGCCGGTCGTGTTCGCGTAGAAGTGCGCGTTGCCGCAGCCGCCCGACATGTCCGCGATGTTGAAGGTCTTCGACGCCGTCGCGCCGTTGTGGATCGCGATGTTCGAATCCCACACGATGCAGTTGGTGAGCTGCGTGCCGTTGCTGTTGCAGGCGCTGTAGAAGTTGCTGAACGGCGCCATCACGCGCGTGTTGAGATCCCAGTTCAGGAACCGCGCCGCCTGCTTGCGCAGGATCGGCAGCGCCTGCGTGTCCATGTAGCGTTCCCAGCCGTGGCCCATGGCGTGCTGGTGGCAGCCCACGCCGCGCGAGGTGTTGAAGTCGATGATGCGGATCGACACCTTGCAGTTGAGGCCGGTGACGTTGTCGCCGTTCGACGCGCTCACGGGCTTCGCGGTCGTCTTCACGGGCGGATCGGCGTTCGAGTAGACGACCTTGGTCTCCTGCGTCTCGCCGCACTTCGTCTGGTTCTGCGTCGCCATGCACCAGACCTCGTTGATGACGCCCTTCTCGAACAGCCCGCACAGCGTCAGGTTCGGTCCGTTCGGATCCTTGGGATCCTTCATCTGGATGTTGCTGTCGGCGAACGCCTGCGAGTTCCACTCGGTGTAATTGGGCGACGTCCCCTTCACGATCTTCGCCAGCTGGTAGACGACCATGGGCTGCGCGCTGGCGTTGCTGTACTTGTGAAAGCTGGTCGCGTTCGCGAGGCCGTCGATGTGGCGCTGGACCAGCGTCATCGCATTCGATGTATTGCCGATGTCGATCGCCAGCACCTTCGGGCGCAGCTGCGAGATGCGGTCGTGGTTCTGGACCAGCCAGTCATCCGAGTTCGCGCTGCTCTGATCGTTCGGCCAGACGAGGCCGCCGCCCGCGCCGGTCGTGCCGGCGGTGCCGGTCGTGCCGCCGCGCCCGGCGGTGCCTGTCGTCCCGCTCGCGCCGGCGGTGCCGGTCGTGCCGCCGCGCCCCGCCGTGCCTGTCGTCCCGCCGCGCCCGGCTGCGCCGCCCGTGCCGGCCATACCGGTCGTGCCGCCACGTCCCGCCGCGCCGCCGCCCGTACCGGCGGTGCCGGTCACGCCGGCGGTTCCGGTCACGCCGGCGGTGCCGGTCGTGCCGGCGTCGCCCGACACCGAGCCGCCGGTGCCGGTGCCGCTGGTGCCCGCGCTGCCTGAGGTTCCGGCGTTCCCCGAGTCACCGCCGCCGCCCGTCGCACCGCCCTTTCCGCTTTGATTTCCGCCGGTTCCAGCCGGGGTGTTGATGTCGCTGCTGCCGGCGCACGCTGATGCTCCCAGCGCCAGGACGGACAGGACGTACGGCCGGATACCCGAACGCAAGCGGCTGAGCATTCTGAAACCTCCTAAGATGCCTAGGTGGCGGACGCAGCGCAGGACAGCAAGCGCACCTGTGCCTCCGAAGCTGCTTCCGTGAATGTCCGCGGCTCGGCAATGTGGGGGCCGAAACGACAACCTGGCGACCTGACGGCCGGTGCACCGTCTTGATCCAGCGACCTCGATGACGCGCGCGCGGATTGTCATGGCCGGGATCGCGCTGGCCGCCGTTCTGGCCGGCGGCGGCGGGCTCGCCTACCGTCGCCTGCGCTCCGATCCGGCGCGCGAGATGATGCGCAAGGCGCTGCCCGCCTGGCAAAGCGCGCGCACCCACAAAGTTCAGCCGGGCGGCAAGTCGGCGCGCGAGCTGCTCGCCAGCGCGCGGCGCTGGCCTGACGTCGCAGCGGGCTTCGCGGCGCTGGATCGCGACTGGCCGAAGGAGACCGAGGTGCGCGCCGCCGCCAAGTCCGTCAACCGCGCGCTCGCGGCGGCGCGGCTGCCGTACTTCGTCGACATCCAGCACGTCGGCGTGCAGCCGATCGCGCTCAGCTACGAGCTGGTGACGCGCGCGCCCTGGCGGATCGGCGCGCGCACGGTGGACGTGCTGCGGTTGCGTCGGCTCGATACGTTGAACATCGAGCTGGGGATGTACGGCGCGACGGATCAGGGGCTACCGGTCGTGCTGCTCGATCGCATCGAGGCGGGGCTGGCGGAGACGCTGCCGGCGATGTACGGGCGCGAGGGCGAGCTGCGGCGCCACCTGAACGACTTCGATCGCGCGGCGCTGGCGCGCGAGCGCCGCCTGCTGGAGGCGCGCGTGGGCGCCGGGCTGGCCGCCGCGGCCGCCGACATCGCTGAGCGCGATCGGCTGCTCGAGGTGATGCGCACGCGCCTGCACGGCGGCGAGCTGCAGTTCTACCCGCCCGACGGATTCGTGCTGGGCGACGCCTGGCTCTCGAACCTGGAAGAGTACGCGCGCTTCGATCGGCCGGGCGGGCCGCTCCTGTTCGACACCGATCTGCACGCGGTGGCGCGCGCCGACGAGAAGCTGCGCGTGGGCGAGAACGCCCGCGTTCTGGCCGCCGCCCTCGACGTGCTGGCGTCGGCGACCGAGGCCCACGAGGCGCGCCACGCGCTCGACGAGGTCGACCCCAACGGACCGCCGCCTCCGACGCCGCTTTTCGAGGTGATGGGCGAGAGCTCGACGCAGTTCATCGGCCTGGCCGACGCCGAGCTGCGCGCCTACCTCGGCGAGCTGCACGACGCCGGCGGCAGCGTCGGATCGGCGGGGTGCTGGGTGATCGCGAAGATGTTGCGGGGCGTGTACGGGCGCGCCGCGCGCCGCACGCCGCACTTCTACGCGACGCTGACGATTGTGCGCCAGCTGGATCCCGATCCGGACCGCGCGCCCGAGGCGCGCCTCGCGTTGCTGTGCGATCTCCCCGACGAGGAGCTGCGCCGCCGCGTCGAGGCCGCCTGGCAGAAACTGTACGGTGC
>DATMZL010000658.1:0-4342 GCA_035607075.1 Polyangia bacterium | reverse complement strand
CTGAAGCCGTCGAACATCTTCCTGTTGGTGCGCGGAAAGCGTCCGCACCCCGTCGTCCTCGATTTCGGCATCGCCGAAGACGACAACGGCGGCGGGGCCGGGGATGCTGCTGGCGCGGCGCCCGCGCGGCGGGCGGTGTTCGGAACGCCTTACTACCTCGCTCCGGAGCAGGTCGCCGATCACCAGACGGCCGGTCCGGCGAGCGACCAGTACGCGCTGGGCGTGATCGTCTACGAGTGTCTGACGGGCCACCCGCCGTACCGCGGGACGAAAGTCGAGGAGGTGTTTCGGGCGATCGCGGCAGGAAATCCGCCGCCGCCGAGCAAGCTTCGACCGGATATTCCCCGGGAGGTGGACGCGGTGGTGCTGCGCGCGCTGAGCGTGGATCCCAAGGCGCGATTCGCGTCGGTGACGGATCTGCGGCGGGCGCTGGAGCCGTTCTCGTCGGCCGCGACCGGCGCGACGTCCGGCGGGTACAAGCGGCCGCCGTCGTCGCCCGCGATAGAGGTCGAGACGAAATCGCCCAGCCCGTTCGTCCGGACGCTGACGCCCGAGGTGGAGACGCTGGAGGGCGCCTGGTTCGCGGCGGGGGACGCGCCGCACGCAGGCGCCGCGGAGGCGGGGGTTGCGTCCGCGGCGGAGCTCGGGTTCGAACCCGACGGAGAATCTTCGGGCTCGACCGTACCGCCGGTGGAGATCGAGCACGCGCAGAGTGCCCTCGCGAAGCTCGCTTCGCGTCCGCGGATCTGGATCGGCGCCGCTGCCGGCGTCGCGGTCGCGAGCCTCGCGCTCGCGCTGGTGGCGAAGAGCGGCAACTCGTCGACCCCGCAGCGGACGCTGTCGGCGCCGGCGACGGCGGTGGTGCAGATCGAGCCGGCCGCTGCGGCGAAGCCCGCGGCGGACAACCCGGTCGCGGCCGCGCCGCCGGCTGCGGAGCCGCCGGCCGCGGCGACGCCTGTACCGGCCGCCGCACCTGCGCCAAGCGAAGCGCCTGCGGCGGCGGATCCTCCGCCGGTCGCGACGCCGCCCGCCGTGGCGGAACCCGCGCGGGTCGCGCCAGCTGCGCCGGTCGCGCCGGTCGCAGCGGAGCCCGCGCCGGTCGCGCCAGTCGCAGCGGAGCCGCCCGTCGTCGCGGAGCCCGCGCCCGTGGCGAAGCCCGCGCCTGCCGCGGCGGAGCCGGCGCCGGTCGCGAAGCCAGCACGCGTCGCAAAAAAAGTGGAGCCCGCGCCGCCGCCCGTCGAGGAGCCGGCCGCCGCGTCGAACGCAGCGCCCGCTGCGCTCGTCGAGACGCCGCGCGCGCGCAAGTCGGCGAGCAAGCCGCGGGCGCGCGAAAACGTCCGGATGCACAACGGCGTTCCGCTTCTGGATTGATGAAAGGATGAAGATGTCGTCGACAAGTCAGCGCTGGCGGCGCTCGAGCGTCGCGGCGGCGGCGCTTTCAGTGTTCGCGGTCCTCGCGCCGACGCCGGCGCGCGCGGCGTCGGATGCCGAGCAGGCCGAGGCGCTCATTCGCGAGGGCGTGAAGCTTCGCGCGCAGAACAACGCGGCCAAGGCGCTGACGGTGTTCGAGAAGGCCTATCAGATCTCTCGATCGCCGCGGACGGCGGCGCAGCTGGGACTCTGCGAGCTGGAGCTCGGCTACTGGGTCGAGGCTGACCGCTATCTCAGCGAGGCGCTCGCGTCGCCGGAGCACCCGTGGATCGCGAAGAACAAGGCGGCGCTGAAGAAGCCGCTGGAAACCGCGCGCGCGAACATCGGTGAGCTGGCGCTGACGCTATCGCCCGCGGACGCCACCGTGTCGCTGAACGGCAAGCTTGTGGACCGGGCGCAGCTGGGCGGACCGATTCGCGTCGGCAAGGGCCTCGTCGACGTCGACGTGCGTGCGCTGGGGTACCAGCCGGTGCACGAGACCGTCATCATTTCCGGCGGCAAGCGCGAGCAACGGACCTACGCGCTGGTCGCGGAGCCCACCAAGCCGATCGTCGCCGAGAAATTTCCGGGCACGCCCGCGCCGTCCGAGTCGGGTGCGTCGGTCACGCTCACCAACGCGCCGCCGGCTACGTCGGCGCAGGGGAAGATGCGGATCGCTGCTTGGGTCACCGGCGGTGCGGCTGTGGGCGCGTTGTTGTTCGGGACGGTGGAGGCGATCAGCGCCGCCGGCCGGAGCGGCGACTTCAACGACCACACCAGCATCTCGGGTGGCGGCGTCGCGTACCACGACTGCGGCACCGCCAATCTGTCGCCCGCGTGCAAGTCGCTGAAGGACGACTACGATTCGGCGTTGACGCTGACGATCGTCGGCTTCGCCGCGGCGGGCGCCCTGGCGGCGACGTCGTCGGTGTTGTTCGTGCTTTCGCGCCCTGGTGGCGCCGAGCAAGGCGCCGGCGCGCACGCGTTCGGCTGCGTTCCCGATCCCGTCAATCGCGGTGTCGGCTGCACGCTTCGGTTCTGATGAACGGAGAGATGATGTTCAAACGGTTGGTGCTGGTGTCGGTTCTTCTCGGGTGGTCGGGGTTCGGGTGCAGCCTGCGCGTGGAACCGGAGTCGCCCGACGGCGGAACGGGAACGGCCGGCGCGGGCGGACGCGGCGGGACGGGCGGCAGCGCCAGCGGCCTCGGCGGCACCGGCGGCGTCGGTGCGACGGGAGGCCGCGGCGGTGTCGGCGGCAGCATCGTCGGTGGCAGCGGTGGATCAACGGGCGGGAAGGGTGGTACCGGCGGCGTGGCCGGCACGGGCGGCAGCGTGGGCGGCACCGGCGGTGGGTGCACGACAGACGAGCCGTGCGCGGCCGCCAACCCGTGCCACGTCGGACAGACGACGTGCTCGGCCACCGGTGTTCCGTCGTGCACGGACACGCAGCGGGCGCAGGCGAACGGCCTCGTCTGCGGCACGAGCATGGTGTGCAACAACGGCGCGTGCGTGACCTGCGTGGCGGGCAGCGCGTGCACGCCGATGAACGTCTGCAAGACCGGAACGACGAGCTGCGCGACCGGCGCGTCGGTCTGCAGCGACGCGGCCGACAAGCCGAACGGAACGTCCTGCGGGACGAACCTGGTTTGCCAGGGCGGACAGTGCGTGATGTGTCAGGCGGGCGCGGTCTGCACGCCCGCGAATCCGTGCCACCTGGGGATGCTCGGTTGCTCGACGGGCGCGCCCGTCTGCACGGACAGGAACATGAACGCCGCTGCCGGAACCGCGTGCGGCACGAACATGGTCTGCAACGCCACCGGCGCTTGCGTGACTTGCGCGGCCGGGGCGAGTTGCACCATCACGGGAATGCCGTGCAAGACGGCCACGACGGTGTGCGCGACGGGCGCGCCCGTGTGCACGGCGTCGGGGAACGTCGCCAACGGAACCTCGTGTGGAACGAACATGGTGTGCAGCGTCGGCAACTGCGTGTCGTGCACGGCGGGCCTCGCGTGCACGCCTGCGAACCCCTGCCACGCCGGCACGCAAACCTGCATGCCCGCGATCGCCTGCTCGGACACCGGCAGGAACCTGGCCAACGGCGCGTCGTGCGGGACGAACATGGTGTGCAACAACGGCACCTGCGGCATTTGCACGGCCGGCGTGGCTTGCCAGCCCGCGAACGCGTGCAAGACCGGCACGAGTTCGTGCGTGACGGGCGTGGCCGTCTGCGCCGAGACGGGAAACCGCCCGAACGGCAGCGCGTGCGGGACCAACCTGGTGTGCAACAACGGCGCATGCGGCGATTGCGTGCCGGGCGTCGCGTGCGCCAGCAACCCCACGATCTGCAAGAACGGCATGACGTCCTGCACGACCGGCGTGGTGACCTGCGTCGACGGCGGCAACAAGGCGGCGGGCAGCAGCTGCGGCGCCAACGCCGTGTGCAACGGTGCGGGCGTCTGTGTCGCCTGTACGGCGGGCGCCGCGTGCACGGGCAACCCGAGCGTTTGCAAGAACGGCACGACCTCCTGCGCGACGGGCGCGCAGACGTGCGTCGACGGCGCGAACAAAGCGGCGGGCACCACCTGCGGTACGAACATGGTCTGCAATGGCTTGGGGGTCTGCGGCGCGTGCACGGCCGGCAACGCGTGCACGTCGAACCCGAGCGTCTGCAAGAACGGCGCGACAGCGTGTTCCAGCGGCACGATGACTTGCGCCGACGGCAGCAACAAGGCGGCGGGCACCGGCTGCGGCACGAACATGGTCTGCAACGGCTCGGGGATTTGCGTTGCGTGCACCGCGGGCAACGCCTGCACGGGCAACCCGAGCGCCTGCAAGAACGGCACGACATCGTGCTCGACCGGCGCGATGACCTGCGTCGACGCCGGCAACAAGATGGGCGGCGCCAGCTGCGGCGCGGGCATGGTCTGCGACG
>DATMZL010000665.1:0-2891 GCA_035607075.1 Polyangia bacterium | reverse complement strand
CTGATCTCGCTGTACCAGGGGACGACGAGCCTGCAGAGCGTGACACTCGATACCGATTTCCTGCAGGCGAACGCGAACACCCGCAGCTTCGTGGTCTGGTTCCAGGACGCGACGCTCGCGACGCTCGCGGGCGGGGTGGAGTACGTGATCGCGGTGGCCCCGCAGGACGCGGGCAACAACATTGCCGTGCTCACCTGGGATGTGGCCGCGGCGGGCGACCTGGACGCGTTTCCGGGCGGGCAGGCGTGGTACGCGGTGACCCGCGCGACGGGCGGCGCCACCGCCTTCACTCAGGTGCTGACCAGCCGGCCGCAGATCGAGTTGATCATCAGCGACTGGACCGTGCCGGCGCCGCAGATCGTCATGGCGGCGTGAAAGAAGAAGAGCGATGAGCGAGCTGCTGGAGATCCTGAAAGTGCTGCGGGACATCGAGAGCCTGGCGGCGACCACGCCCGCGCCTGGCCCCGGTGCGGGCGTGGTGGGGATCGACTGGCGCGTGCTCTCGGTGGACGCCACCGGCACGGCGGTGAGCAGCACTAACCCGACCCCGGCGGGCGCCGTCGCCACGGCGGCGACCCCGAGCTACGTGGAAGGGACGACGAACCCGCTGTCGGTCGATCTGTCGGGCCGGGAGCGCATTCTCGCCAGCACCCTCGGCGTGGTCGCGCCCGGTCAGGCGACCCCGAACCCGGTCGGCGTCGGGATGAACGCGCAGAGCGGCCTCTTGCGAAATATGACGAGCGCGCTCGCCCTGTATCCGGATAACGGGAACCTGACGCTCGGCGTCGGGCCGGGCGTTTTCGACGGCTCGAACTGGCACGGCCTGAAGGGGAACACCGACGGCTCGCTCGTGGTGGGCGGGTTTACGCCGGCGGCGCCGACGGCGACCTTCACGCGCGGGGCGAACGCGACCCCGTACACGATCGGGGACGAGGTGGGAACGGCCTCGACGGCGCCGACGACGATCAGCGTGGGCCGGTTCAATGGCGCCTCGGGGGTGATCCAGGGCGCGCAGGTGGTCTACTCCAGCTATGCGGCGACGGTGCCGCAGCTCGTCGTCCTGCTCTTCTCGGCGACGGTGACGCTCGCCGGCGACAACGCGCAGCTGAACCTCTCCGACGCCCACGCGGCGCTCTGTATCGGCACGATCCCGCTGACGGCCTCGCAGTCGGGGCAGTACAGCGCCGGCGCGGCGGTGGCGGCGGGCAACACGATCTTCCAGGGGGTGCCGACCGCGCCGATCCACTTTACCTGCGGCGCTTCCGAGCAGACGATCTATGCGTGCCTGATCACGCTGAATGCGTTCACGCCGATTGCGAACAGCGAGACCCTGATCGTAACGCTTTCGGTGGAGCAAAACTGATGCCGCAGCCGCTCCAGCGACGGCGCGGCGGGCGGGCGGGCACGAGCCCGCTGGCGGCGCAGTTCGTGAGCGCCCAGAGCCAGGCGCTGACGGTGGCGTCGAACGCGACGCTGCAGGTGCCGGCGAGCGGCGGGTTCTCGCTCGCGGGCTGGTTCCGGCCGACGGCGGCCGGCAGTTACCGGGCGCTGGTGGGGAAGATCCAGAACGGCGTGGCGGCGACGGATTGCTACGGGCTGCAGATCGCGCACCCGGTGGCGACCGATGTCTGGGAACTGTTCGTGGTCAACAACGGCCTGTTTCTGGCGACGGACGCGGACGGGACGGCGCCGGTGACCTTGAATGTGCGCGCGTTCGTGTGCGGGACCTATAACCGCAGCAATGGGACGGGGCTGCTGACGATCAACCAGACCTCGTTCAGCGCGAACCTGAACGCGGCCGATATCAACAACGGCACCGCGCCGTTCTGCATCGGCGAGCGGGGCGCGGGCACCAACTATTTTGATGGGCAGGCGGACAGCATCGGGTTCTGGACGCGGACCCTGACCGTGGGGGAGACGACGACGCTCTACAACAACGGCGTGCCGCTGCGCCGGGACCAGTTGAGCGGCACGCTGCTGACGAGCCTCGGCAGCTACTGGGATTACGATCACGGCAACTTCAACGACGACGTGGGGACGAATAACCTCACCAGCGTGAACAACGTGCTGATCGTGCCGGCGTTGAGCTAAAGATGGACGTAAAAGTCGAAAGCCCCGGCGAAGAGCTGGGCCTGATGTTCGAGACGGCGGGCTGGAAATGGGTCGCGAAACCGGCGATCGAGGCGCGCATCCAGCACCTGACCGGGCAGCTAGTGGTCAACGGCCGGCTGACCCTGGAAGCGGTCCGGGAGATCCAGTGCCAGATCAAGCTCTTGCGCCTGATGACCGCCAAAGAGACGCGCTACGAGTTCTTTCAGTTTTCTCAAGGCAGGGAAAGCACGAATGACGAGTGAGCTTATCGCGAGAGGAAACCGCCGCCGGCTATGAGTATGCCGAGGGCGAGCCCGACTTGGACGCCGCCGAGGAAGAGACGGAAGTCGACCCCCTGGCCGCGTTCGAGCCGGAGCAGGCGGAGCAGATCCGCACACTGCTCCAGGAGCGGGACCAGGCGGTGCGCGCGAGCGTGCGCCAGGGCCTGCAGGAGCACGGCCTCGATTTAACCGATGACGGGCGCCCCGCCCTGCGGGACGCGCAGAAGCTGGGGTGGCTGGGTCTGGGGGCGCAAGCGCCCCCGGCACCGCCCCCGGCGCGCGCCCCGGAGCCGCCGCCGGCCCCCGCCGACGACGAGATCCCCGATCCCTTGATGGACCCGGCCGGGTACCGCAAATGGTTTTCCGGGGAGATCCAGCGGGCGATGACCCCGTTTGCCGAAGCGCTCAAAGAAGAGCGCGCGGCGCGGGTCGAGACGGCGATCGACAGCGCGATGGGCAAAGTCGCCGGCGCGGTCGGGACGTTCGCGCCCCGGTTTGCCGATCTTCTGACCCACCCCG
>DATMZL010000823.1:0-3922 GCA_035607075.1 Polyangia bacterium | reverse complement strand
GCGTTCATTGCGGTCATCATTGTCCGCCGGCGTGCGCTCCGCAGGGGCGGGCACGCGTCGTCGTGGGCCGACTGGGTCATCGCCGGCGGCGCGCTGGCGTTGATGCCGCTCGCGGCGTCGGCCGTGCGCAACGTGGGTCTTTTCGCGCTGCTGGCCGTGCCGGCCGCGAGCCGCCTGCTGGGTCCGGACGCCCACGTGCGGTTGCCCTGGCGGAAGACAGCCGCCGCCCGCCCCGACGCCGACAAGCCGATGCTGAACCTCGCCTTGCTGGCGGCCTGCGCGCTGGCCGCGCTGGCGTTCGTCGGCTGGAGTTACGCCCGGCGCGCCTCGTACCTCGTTTGGCGGCCGATCGACGAACGCGCGCTGGCGGCGCTGCGCGCGTGCGACGGGCCGCTCTACAACCAGTACGACGACGGCGGCTACCTGATCTGGTTCGTGCCCGAGAAGCCCGTCTTCGTCGACAACCGGCAAGATCCGTATTCGATCGAGCACATGCGCGCGCAGTTGGACGTGCAGTGGGGCGCGGCGCCCTACCGGCCGCTGTTCGATCGCTGGGGGATCCGCTGCGCGTTCCTGCCCACGAAATCGAAGGAGACGATCAGCGCGCTCGATCGCGACCGCTGGATCACGCGCTTCCGCGACGACCGCTTCACGGTGCTCGAAGCGCCGCCAAATCAGACGACGAAATCAGACCGCCCTTGATTGGCGCTTCTCGCCCGCGTTCGCCCGGACCGGCGCCGCTTCCTTCAGATAGTGAAGCCGCTTCATCTCGTAGCGCCCGCGCGTGACCGTGTCGAGCACGAACCCGCAGGCGAGCGACAGGAACGCGAGGATCATGATCCCGGTCGACAGGATCGCGGTCGGGAAACGGGGCACCAGGCCGCTGCGCGAGTACTCCTCGAAGATGGGCACCGACAGCGCGATCGCGATCATCCCCAGCAGCGCGCTGATGATCGAGAAGAACAGCAGCGGCCGTTCCTCCTTGGCCAGCCGGAGGATCGTTCCGAGGATGCGGAAGCCGTCGCGGTACGTCTGCAGCTTGCTGGCCGAGCCGGCGGGTCGCTCTTCATAGCGCGTGTCGATCTCCGCGATCGGCATGCGAAGTCCCAGCGCGTGGACGGTCAGCTCGGTCTCGATCTCGAAGCCGGACGCGAGCGCCGGAAACGACTTCACGAAGCGGCGCGAGAAGACGCGATAGCCCGAGAGGATGTCGCGGAAGCGGTTGCCGAAGATCCGCGCGACGGCGCCGCTGATCACCTTGTTGCCCAGACGGTGCCCGGCGCGGTACGCGGCGGCCTGGTCGCTGACCCGCGACGCGTTCACCATGTCCAGCTGCTCGTCGACGAGCCGGTCGACGAGCGTCGGCGCCACGGACGCGTCGTAGGTCGCGTCCCCGTCGACCAGCACGTAGACGTCAGCGTCGATGTCCGCAAACATGCGCCGCACGACGTTGCCCTTGCCGCGCAGGGGCTCGCGCCGGACGACGGCGCCGGCCGCGCGGGCGCGCTCCGACGTCTGATCCGTCGAGCCGTTGTCGTACACGTAGATCGTCGCGTCCGGGAGGGAGGCGCGCATGCCCTGGACGACAGATGCGATCGCCGCCTCCTCGTTGAGGCAGGGGACCAGCACCGCGATGCGGCCGGCGGTCGAGGTCGAAGCCGACATTGTTTGAACGATTCACTTTCGCGGAGGGAGCCGGTCAACGCAAGGCCCTCGCGGCGGAAAGCCGTGGTTTACTGGTTGCGCATCGTCTTGTTCGCCTTGTTCACCTTGGCGCGCCTGCGCGCGCTCGTGCTTTACGCCGTCCTTCCGGCGTGCGTCGCGGCCGTCGCCTGGAACATGACCAGGGACGCGCGCACCGGGACACGCTTCGGCGTGACCGTCGAGCCGGACCAGATCAAGATCCACGACTTCGCCGCACATCATGGCTCTGCCAGGGCGCTCTGGCGGGGCGAGGGTGGCTACGGCGTCAGCGAGCACCTGCGGGTGACCGAGCGCCTCTCCGGACGACCTCTGCCGTACGCGCTGCCCTTCGGTTACTCGCCGACGATGCTCTGGGTGCTCGGCCCGTTCTGTCTGCTGCCGACGCTGTGGGCGTTCCTGGCGTGGACGCTCGTCGGGCTTCTCGCCGTCCTGGCGGTGTCGCGGCGTCAGTCGTCGCTGGCGTTGGCCGTTGTCTTCGTCAGTCCAGTCGCGCTCGCGTGCTGGGGCCTCGGTCAGACCGCGGTGCTTTCGACCGCCGCGTTCCTGCTGCTGCGCCGCCTGGACGAGAAGGCGGCCGTTCCGGGGCGCGCGCTGGTGTGGACGGCGATCCTGATGTGGGCGCTGACCGCGAAGCCGCCGCTGGCCGTCGTCGCTGCGACGGCGCTGCTGGCCGGCCGCCGGTTCGCGGCCGTTCGCGCCGCGCTCGGTCTCACGATCCTGACGACGGCGCTGCTGCTGCCCCTGCTCGGCAAGGCAAACCTCGCCGCGTACCTGAACCTGCTGACGCACTACGATCTCGACACCGCGGCGCCGGCGTTCGCGTGGTCGCTGCGGCCCGACACGATGGGCAACGTGCGGGCGCTGCTGCACGTCACCTTCGGCGTGGGCGACGCGGCGGCGGCGCGGGGGTCGGGCGTTTTGTGGCTGCTCGCCTCGGCGGCGATCGTCGTCGCCGGCTTGCTCAGAGCGGCCGCCAGTGAATTCCGGTGGAGCTTCGCGCTGCTTGCTTACCTGCTGTTCTGTCCCCACGTATCGGGGACGGAGGAGCTTCAGCTCGCCGTGATCGTCGACGAGGTCAGCGCGACCGGGCGCGCGGGCGGGCCGCTGCGCGGGGCGATCATCGCGACAGTCCTCGTCCTTCTGTTCCTGCTTCCCGTCGTCCCGCTGGGCGCGGCGCGGGTGCCGGCCGCTGTCATGGGGAAGGCGCTGCTGGTCGGGCTGCTGCTCGCAGCCGCGCGCCGCGACCCAGCCAGCACAACCACGCGAACACGATGACCGTCACCACCGTGAGCGGCTGAAAGAGCCGATGCGTTTCGTAGATGACCGGGTACGCGGCGTAGACGGCCGCGATCGCGAGGCGGATCGACAGCGCAACCGCGCGACCGTCGCGGACGATGCTGTCGAGTGCGATCACCACCGGGAGGACGAGGAGCCCGAAGTCGTAATACTGCAGGTGGGGGCTGAGCAGCATCGCGGTCACGAGTAGCAGCGCCCAGGTCAGCGGGAAGTTCGCGTCTCCGGGTCGCGCGCGGGGCGCGAACCGCGCCAGCGCGACGAGCACGCCGGCCGCAGACACCAGGGCGAGCACCGGCGCGAGGCGGCCCCCGAAGGCGTGCTGGAAGAACGGCAACAGGGAGAAATGCGTCGGGATGTTCACCGCCTCCATCGGCCGGTAGAGGCGCATCGCGGCCGCCAGACGGAGCGGCCAGTCCGCGCCGATGAACGCGGCCCCCATGAGGTAGTGAACGAAGATTCCGACGACAGCGACGGCGGCCGCCGTCCACGCGCGCGACAGCACGAGCGCCGCGAACAGCAGCGGCACGTACTGCGGCTTGTAGCTGAGAAACGCGACGCAGAGCCCGGCCACGATCGATCGATTGCTCTGCAGCGCCCAGAGGGCGCCCGTGACGAGCGCCCAGGTGAGGACCGTGTTCTGCCCGCCGAACATCGTCCGCGCGATGGGGTGGAAGGCGAGCGCGAGCACGACCAGCGTCGCCGCGTCGAGCCGGCCGCGCGAGAGCCGCGGCGCCAGGCCGACGAGCGCGAGCGCCGCGAGCAGGCCGAGCGCGATCATCGCCGCGGCATAAATGTAGAAGCCGGTGACGAACGGCAGGCGCGCCAGCGGCCGCAGCAACACCGCGAACAGCGGCGGATTGACGTACGGCTGCCACGCAGGCAGCGCCGTGCCGGCGAGGCGCGTCTGCACGGCGTACTGCGC
>DATMZL010000896.1:0-2740 GCA_035607075.1 Polyangia bacterium | reverse complement strand
TCGCCTTGTCGGGCGCCTTCGACGCCACCTCGAACATTCCGAGGCGCGCGAGCAGCTCGGGATCGACCTCGGACATCACCGCGTCCTTGGCGGCGGCGTGGTCGGCGCGGAAGCGCAGCATCGTGTTCGTGTGGTAGCGCGGCCCGACGCGCCCGACGGCGACGCGCGCCGGCGTCGACGCCAGCAGGCGCGCCATCACGGGCGGATCGTACGGCTCGCCCACGTTGACGCCGCGATCGGGCGAGATCAGCAGCGCCCCGGCGGACTCCACCGGGCGCTCCGCGGCGCCCGCGCCCTGATCGCGCTTCAGCGCCTCGCGCACCATCGCCTCGATGCGCGAGCGATCGACAGTTGGTTTGGGACGATCAATCATGGGTTTGGTGAATGATCGCGTCGGGCGGAGACGAGCTTTGCTCGTCGTAGCCCCTCGCGGGAGGGTTTGGGAACCCTCTTAGGGTTCCCATCATGACAAAACGCTCGCGTCGCCGGCGCGCGGGGTCAGCTTGCCGTCGCGCATGATGCCCATCTCTTCCAGCCAAGCTTCGAACTCGGGCGCGGGGCGGAAGCCGAACAGCTGGCGCAGCGCCGCGCCGTCGTGGAACGACGTCGACTGGTAGTTGAGCATGACGTCGTCGCCCATCGGCAGCCCCATGAAGAAGTTGCAGCCCGCGGTCGACAGCAGCACCTCGAGGTTTTCGAGATCGTTCTGGTCGGCGTCGGCGTGATTCGTGTAGCAGGCGTCGCAGCCCATCGAGATACCGTGCAGCTTGCCCATGAAGTGATCTTCCAGGCCGGCGCGCGTGATCTGGCGGGCGTCGTACAGGTATTCGGGGCCGATGAAGCCGACGACGGTGTTCACCAGGAACGGATGATAGTGGCGGGCGAGGCCGTAGTTGCGCGCTTCGAGCGTCATCTGGTCGGCGCCCTCGTGCGCGTCGGCCGACAGCGCCGAGCCCTGGCCGGTCTCGAAGTACATGACGTTGGGCCCCTGCGCCTGGCCCAGCTTCAGCGTCATGTCCAGCGCCTCATCGAGCAGCGGCAGCGTGACGCCGAAGCTGCGCAGCGCCTTTTCGGTGCCGGCGATCGACTGGAACATCAGGCCCAGCTGCGCGCCCTGTTCCAGCGCCTTCATCTGCGTCGTGACGTGGGCGAGGCAGCAGTTCTGCGTCGGGATGCGCCACTGCCGCATGAAGTCGCCGGTCGCGTTCAGGATCGCCGCCGTCGTCCCGGGATCGTCGGTCACCGGGTTGATGCCGATGACGGCGTCGCCGGCGCCGAACACCAGCCCGTCGCGCAGCGACGCCAGGATCCCTTCGATGGAATCCGACGGGTGGTTGGGCTGCAGCCGGATCGACAGCCGGTTCGGTAGGCCGACGGTGTTGGTCGCGTGCACGACGACGCGGATCTTGCGGGCCGCGTGCACCAGGTCCATGTTCGTCATCAGCTTCGCGCACGCGGCGATCATCTCGCTGGTCAGCCCGCGCGACAGGCGCAGCAGCGCGGCGCCGTCGGTCTCGTCGGACAGCACGTGCTCGCGCAGGCGGGCGACCGTCCATGACTTGATGCTGTCGAAGATCGGGCGCTGCAGATCGTCGAGGATCAGGCGAGTGACCGCGTCCTTCTCGGGCGGCACGACCGGGTTCTCGTAGAGCTCGCCCAGCGTGACGTCCGCCAGCACGCGCTTGGCGGCGATGCGCTCCGAGACGCTATCGGCGGCGAGGCCGGCCAGCCGGTCGCCGGATTTTTCTTCGTTCGCCTTGGCGAGCACCTGCTTGAGATCGCGGAAGCGGTAGGTCGTTCCGCGCAGCGTCGCCGCCAGGTTCATCGCCTAACTCGTCATCCCCGCGTACGAATCGTCACCGCGCGGCCGTGGCCGTGCAGGTCCTCGACGGCGGTCAGGCGTTCGATGTCGTCGGCGTGCGCGGCCAGCGCCGTCGCGTCGTACTCGATGATCGACGTGCGCTTGATGAAGTCGCTCACGCCCAGCGGCGAGGCGAAGCGCGCGCTGCCGCCGGTCGGCAGCACGTGGCTGGGTCCGGCGATGTAGTCGCCGACGGGCTCCGGTGTGTGCGCGCCGAGGAACAGCGCACCCGCCGTCGTGATCTGCGGCGCGAGGGCGCGCGCGTCGCGCAGCGCCAGCTCGGCGTGCTCGGGCGCCAGCAGGTTGACCAGCCGGACGATGTCCTCGTTGCTGTCGACGGCGAAGATCGCGCCCTGATCGGCGAGCGCCTTCTCTGCGATGGCGCGCCGGGGCAACTCGGCCAGCTGGGTGACGACCGCGGCGGCGACCTGGTCCGCGAACGCCTTCCCGCGCGCAACAAGGACCGGGACGGCCAGCTCGTCGTGCTCCGCCTGAGCCAGCAGGTCGGCCGCGATCCAGCGCGCGTCGACGCCGTCGTCGGCGGCGATGACGACCTCTGTCGGTCCGGCGATCGAATCGATGCCGACGTCGCCGAACACCAGCCGCTTGGCGGCCGCGACATAGGCGTTGCCCGGACCGACGATCTTGTCGACGCGCGGAACGCTCTCGGTCCCGTAGGCCATCGCGGCGATCGCCTGCGCGCCGCCGATGAGGAAGATGCGGTCGACGCCCGCCAGACGGGCGGCCGCCAGCGTCTCGGGCGACGGGCCGGGCGTGGTCATCAGGATCTCTCGCACGCCGGCGACGCGCGCCGGGACGGCCGTCATGATCACCGTCGAGGGATAGCGCGCCTTGCCGCCCGGAACGTAGATGCCGATG
>DATMZL010000623.1:0-3275 GCA_035607075.1 Polyangia bacterium | reverse complement strand
GTTCTTCTTCGCCAGCACCTTCGTGATCGCCGCCGTCAACGTCGTCTTGCCGTGGTCGACGTGCCCGATCGTCCCGATGTTCAGGTGCGGCTTGTTTCGTACGAACTTTTCTTTGGCCATCGGAGTGTCCTCGTTCGCTGTCTTGGCTTGTCTTTACTGCGATTGCGCCAAACTCTGAAAGCTTCTCGAGCCCACCACCCGGATTGAACGGGTGACCTCGTCCTTACCAAGGACGTGCTCTGCCAACTGAGCTAGGTGGGCGGGGTTTGATGTGTGGGCTTTGTTCCGTAGTGAGCGGGAGACGGGTCTCGAACCCGCGACGTCCAGCTTGGAAGGCTGGAGCTCTACCAACTGAGCTACTCCCGCGAAGTTGATTGCTCCAGACATTGCTGCTGTTATTCCAACTGTGGACGGGGAAGGATTCGAACCTTCGAAGCCAGTGGCGACAGATTTACAGTCTGTTCCCTTTGACCGCTCGGGAACCCGTCCGAAGGTTTCGTCGGTGTGTTGCGTGCGTTGTTCAACGGAGCTGGCGAAGGGACTCGAACCCGCAACCTGCTGATTACAAATCAGCTGCTCTACCATTGAGCTACGCCAGCGCCGATATCCATCCATTGTCGTGTGATTCTGATGAGTTTGACTTCGTCTGCGCATCGACATAGATGTCCCTAGGCCGGCGCGCAGAGTGCGGACGTATAGTTCGATAGCGACACGCTGTCAAGCAGCTTTCGTGCTTTTGGCCGGCTTCTTGCCAGGGGCGGTCGGCCGCGGCGCGGCAACACGCCTCAAGTAGGCGTAACCACGGCCGTAGCGAGCTCAGGCAGCGGCTGACGCCGAGGCTACAGAATCTGCCGTTCGGGGCCGGTCGGAGGCCGGTCGGTCGGCTTCGGATCGCGGGAGCCCGGCTGACCGTCGCCCGTCCCCGGGTCGGGGGCTCCCGGCCGCCCAGCGGGGGCGGACGGTGTCGGGGGCGGCGGCGGCGCCGGCGATTGGTTGCCGGCCGTTGCCGGGTCAGCGAAATCGAACTTGTAGCTCGGGTCCAACATCTTCTGCAGCTTCGCGAACGCGAGCTTCGATTTGTCGCGCCATTCGTTCTGTACGCCCAAGCGTTCGAGCATCAGCAGGTTCTGCTCGTGCGTGCGCAGCGACTTCTCCAGGAGGATCCGGATCTTCTTCCGCAGCTCCTCGTAGTAGACCTCGCGCTTCTCCGCGTTCGCCGTGCCGATCAGCTCGGGCGGGATCGGCGCGTGGACGAACGCATCGTAGAACTCTTCGTACAGCGATCCGACCTGGTAGCCTGACGCCGACGCCCACTGCGGGTTGCCCATCTTGATCGTCTCGATGTACTGGCGCTGGGCGGTCAGCAGGAGGCGCGCCTTGTCGTCCATGTCCTTCGCCATCTGCGTCTCGGGAAGGCGAAGCGGGAGGGCGCGGAAGCGTTCGTGCGGGATCTGCCCCAGGTGGTACTTGACCAGGCCCAGGTAGAAGTCCGTCTGCAGCCGCTCTTCCTTCTCGATGCTGCGGAAGAAGTAGAGCGCCGTTGAAAAGGTTCGCTCCGCGGTGTCCAGGTCCTTCAACTGAAACTGCGCGAAACCGCGACGCGCGTACGCCTCGATCTTGTCGTCCGCCGTCATGTCCTTGCGCTCCATCAACTGCGCGAAGATCGTCGCCGACGTCGGCCAGTTGCCCATCTCGGCGTACGTCGCGCCCAGCTGAAAGAGCGCGTCCTTCGTGTCGGGCGAATCGGGCGCCAGCGCCTGCATCTTCTTGAAGGTCTCGGCCGCCTTCGCCCAGTCCTTCTTTCCCTGGTAGGCGAGCCCCTCGTTGTACAGGCTGGGCAGCACGTACTTGTTGCTCGTCGGAAACTCCTTGAGCAGCAGGTCGTAGCCGGCAACGGCGTCGTCCCATCGCTTCTCGGCCAGCGCCTTGCCGGCGTGCTCGAACAGCTCGGCGACGTCGAACGTCTCCATGTGGACGCCGTCCGGTCCCTTGACCGCCGTGATCTTGATCGGGTCCATCTCGATGTGTTCGACCGGCGGCGGGCCGACGGCGACATCTTGTTTGGACTTGCCGGCGCAGGCCGACACCAGCACCAGCGAAACCACACCGAACCGAACTCTCATCGACGTCGACATAGACATTTCATTGTTAGCGACAACCCGGATACCCGCCAGGTTCCCGCCGGCCTGCCTCTCGGCTGATCCGGGCGGGTGGTTTACACACCGGTCCCGGTCAGGCACCGTGGGGGCGTGCCACCCCGAGAGATCATCCCCGCCGCGGCCATCGCCCGCCGGGTGACCGAACTGGGCGCCGAGATCGACGCCAGGCTGCCCCCCGGTCCTCTGACAGTCGTCGGCGTGCTGCGCGGCGCCTTCATGTTCATGGCCGACCTCGTCCGGGCTATCCCGCGCGAGATGACGTGCGACTTCCTCGGCGTGCGCAGCTACGGCGACGCGACGGTGTCGTCGGGCGTCGTCGAGATCACCAGCGATCTCGCCGCGCCGATCGCCGGCCGCCGCGTGCTGCTGGTCGAGGACATCGTCGACACGGGTCTGACGCTGAAGTACCTGGTCGACCTGCTCCAGGCGCGCGGCCCCGCCGCCGTGCACGTGTGCGCGCTGATGGCCAAGCCGACGTACAAAGCGTCGGGCGGACCGCCCCTCGACTTCGTCGGCTTCGACGCGCCCGACGCGTTCGTCGTCGGCTACGGCCTGGACGCCGCCCAGCTGTACCGCAACCTTCCTTATGTAGCGGCGCTGGATCCGGATCGCTAGCCGAGGAGCTTCTTTTTACGGCGGTCCAGCTCTTCTTTGAGCCGGTGCTTGATGCTGTTGTAGCGCTGAAGGAACTCGAAGTGCCGCTGGCGGAACGCCTGCAGGTAGCGGCGCTCCTTCGACTTCGTGCGAAGCGCATCGCGGATCTCGCCCAGCGGCGCCGCGAGCTGGCTGGCGTCTGCGTAGCTCGCGATCGTGCTCATCGTGCCGTTGGTGTCGACCAGCTTCACGTCGCCCGGCCGCCCGCTCTGACCGGGCGGCGTGTAAAGAAGCACGACCGCGTCGGGCGCGCTCGATTTCACGGTGTGCACCACCATGCTGCCGGGAAGATCGGGCAGATCCTCCTTGACCATGACGACGTGCGGGCGCTCCTGCATGACGACGTCCAGCGCTTCTCCGCCCGTGTACGCCGCCCGGAACTGCCAACCTGACGAGCCGGTCAACACCTTCGCCAGCCGCTCGAGCGCCTTCTGATCGTCGTCGACCAAAACGACGCTGACG
>DATMZL010000876.1:0-3207 GCA_035607075.1 Polyangia bacterium | reverse complement strand
AAGAGATCATGGCCCGAACGAGATCATGGACCGCTGGGAAGCGGATTGCCTTCGAGGTCGCGGTTCTCGAGCGGGGCGAGCTTGGCGAGCGGCTCCGCCAACGTCTTGCGGTCGCCGACGACGACGATCGTGAGGTGATTCGGGTCGAGGTACTTGCGCGCGACGCGACGGACGTCGTCCTTCGTCACGGCGGCGACCTTCTTCGTGTACTCGGTGATGTAGCTGTCGGGCAGGCCGAACACCGCCAGCTCGGCCATCTGCGCGGCGACGTTGGCGCGCGTCGCGAAGCGCGCCGGGAACGACTTGATGATTTGATCCTTGGCGCGTGCCAGCTCGACGTCCGTGACGTCTGCGTCGCGCATGCTCGCCAGCTCTTTCAAGATCTCTGCGACGGAATCGGCTGTGTGCACGGCGACGAATTCGCCGCCCGCCGAGATCGGGCCCGGCGTCTTGCGGCTGTCGACGGTCGAGCGCGCGCCGTAGGTCCAGCCCTTGCCCTCGCGCAGGTTCAGGTCGAGCCGGTAAAAGCCGCCGCCCAGGATCAGGTTCATGACCGTCACGGGGAAGTAGTCCGGGCTCTTGCGCTCGATGCCGATGAGGCCGACCCTTATCGACGACTGCGGGGCGTCGGCCTTGTCGACCAGGAAGATGCGCGTGGCCGTCGACGCGCCGTCGGGGCCGGGCAGCTTCGGCGCGGCCGCGCCCTTCGCGTGCCAGCCGGAGAACGCGTTGTCCAGCTTGGCGCGCAGCGCCTTCTCGGTCGTGTCGCCCGCGACCAGCAACGCGGCGTTGTTGGGCCGATAGTACTTGTCGTAGAAGCCGCGCAGATCCGCGGGCGTCAGCTTCTTGATCGACGCTTCGACGCCCGCCATCGGCCAGCCGTACGGATGCTTCTGGCCGTAAAGCAGGCGCGTGAACGCCAGGTTGGCGACGGTGGGCGGGCTGTCCTTCCGGCGCGTGATCGCGGTCAGCAGGTTGTCACGCACCCGTTCGAACTCTTTCGGGTCGAAGTTCGGATTCACGACGACGTCGGCGTAGAGCGCGAGCGCGGCGTCCAGGTTCTTGCCCAGCGTCGACAGGCTGACATTCGACGAATCCCACGTGCTCCCCGTCGACAGGGTGGCGCCGAGCGACGCGACCTGGTCGGCGATCGCCAGGGCGTTGCGCGTCTTCGTCCCCTCGTCGAGCATGTGGGCGGTCAGGTCGGCCAGCCCGGCGCGGTCGGCCGGGTTCGCGGCGCCGCCGGTCTTGATCATCAGGTTGAAGTCGACGAGCGGCAGGTCGTGGAACTCGACCAGCATCACCTCCAGCCCGTTCTTCAGCTTGAAGCGTTTGGGCTTCGGTGGCTTGAACGTCGGCTCGGGGCCGGCGGGCGGCGCCAGCTGCCGGAAGGGGGCATCGGGCGTCTCGCGGGCCTGCGCCGCCGCGGCGGCGGCGTGCGTCTCCGGCGGCGGCGCGTTCACGACCGGCGCAGCGGCGGCTTTCCCGGCGGCGGGCGTGGTCGCCGCGGGCGGCGGCGTCTGCGCGCACGCAAGCGCGAGAACGGGAACGAGAAAAGCGAATCGTGTGCGAATCGGCCCGCGCGTCATTTCTTGATCCGTCCCATGATCGGCGCGTCCGGATTCGGATCGATGGTGACGATCACGCGCGCGTCCTTCTTCAGATACTGCTGCGCGGCCCGCTGGACGGCGCCGGCGTCGACCGCCCGATAGCGGCGCAGATCCTCGGTGAGGAAGCCCGGATCGCCGAGCATGTGGTTGTACGACTGCAGGCGCTCGGCGCGCGCGAGCAAGCCTTCCAGGCTGCGGACGGTGTCGGACTCGATCTGGTTCTTCGCGCGATCAAGCTCGGCCGCGTCGATCGGTTTCGCCTGCGCGGCGGCGACCTCCTCGTCGATGACCGCCAGGATCTCGTCCAGCGTGTGGCCGGGCATGGGCGAGGCGGTGATCTCGAAGCTGGACGCCAGCAACTGGCTCTGCTGGCTCGCGGACACCGCCTGGGCGATCTTCATCTCGTACACCAGCCGCTTGTAGAGCCGCGACGATTTGCCGCCCGCGAGCACGGTGCCGAGCAAGTCCAGCTCGCGATCGCCGGGCGCGAAGTTCGCCGGCGTCGGATACGACACGTACAGCTGCGGCTGCTGGATCTTCGCTTCCATCGCGATGCGCTTGACGCCCGACAGGCGGGCCTCGGGCGCCGGGCGGCGCGTGATCGCTTCGCCCGGCGGGATCGCGCCGAAGTACTGCTCGATCAGCTGCTTCGTCTTCGCGCGGTCGAAGTCACCGGCGATGACCAGCGTCGCGTTGCCTGGCGCATAGTACGTGCGGAAGAACGCCTTCACGTCGTCGACGGATGCCGCCGTCAGATCCTCCATCGACCCGATCACCTGGTGGTAGTACGGGTGATCGGGCGGGTACAGCGCCTCCAGCTGCACCTTCGAGATCAACCCGCCCGGGCGGTTCTCGTAGCGCTGGCGGCGCTCGTTCTTGACGACGTCGCGCTGGTTGTCGACCGTCTGCTGGAAGCCGGTTCGCTCGAGCAGGAAGCCCATGCGCTCGCTCTCCAGCCACAACGCCAGCTCCAGCTGATTCGCCGGGACGACCTCGAAGTAGTTCGTGCGATCGTGCGACGTCGATCCGTTGACGCTCGACGCGCCAGCCTTCTGTAGATATTCGAAGTGCTTGTCCTCGGGGATGTGCTTCGTCCCCTGGAACATCACGTGCTCGAAAAGGTGGGCGAAGCCGGTGCGCCCCGGCGCCTCGTCGCGCGCGCCGACCTTGTACCAGACGTCGACGGCGATCTCCGGCATGCGGCGGTCCTCGTGCAGGATCACCTCCAGGCCGTTCGCGAGCGTGTACTTCTCGAAGGCGAGCTGCGGGAGATCCGGCGTCTGCGTGGCCGCGGGCGCTGCCGCCGCTGCCTGCGTGGGCGCGGGCGCCGGGCGCACGGCCGCGGGAGGGGCCACCACCGACAAGAGCGCGATCAGCGCGGCGAGCATTTGCGACTGACGATCTACCACGGTCGCCCGCCGGCGTCGTTCGGATCACGGTGCGAACGTGAACTGTAGCATCGCTATGGCGCCGCTGTCGGTGACGTGATTATCTCGGTGAGGACCCCGCACGGTTTCCGATGCCGACCCCGCCGCCGCCTCCCGATCCGCCCGCCACCGCCCCCGCCGTCACCGACGAGGATCTTGTCGCGCGTGCG
>DATMZL010000265.1:0-7895 GCA_035607075.1 Polyangia bacterium | reverse complement strand
GCCGGATCGAAGCCGCGCGCGTCTTGCGGAGCATCAGACCCACCTGGTCCCACCAGGGGATGCGATTCGTCCCGACGAACCCGGTCGCCAGGAAGAACGCCGCCCGCACGCCGTGGGACCGCAGGATCGGCAGCGCGACGTCGTGGTTGTCGCGGTAGCCGTCGTCGAACGTGATGAGCACGTGGGTGTGGCGAAGGCGCGACGGATCGGCCGCCAGATCCTGGGCCTCCGCGAGGCCGACCATATGAAACCGCTTCTTCAGCAGGCCGACCTGCGCGTCGAACTCCGCGGCCGTCGCCTCCACCAGCGCCGGGTCGTAACCGTCGGCGCCCGGATCGCCGACACGGTGATAGTTGAGGGCCAGCAAGCAGGGCCGGCGCGCCAGAAATTCGAGCGTCCGCGTGATGCCCAGCGTGGCGGCCGCAAGCGACAGCGGCTCGCGTTTGAGGATGCGTATCAATGGATCCCCTTCAGGGTATCCACTGTACATCAGCGGGCACGGTGACGACATCGACCTCGAAATTGCGGCGGCCGTGGCGGAGCGGGATCGGGTTTAGACCCGTGTTCCCGACGGAGGCGCTGCAACCAGGCAAAGTCTCAGCAGCCGACGAGATAGCGGCTGCGGCGGCCGGCGATCAGGCGCACCAGGGCCACGATCGCCAGCGACACCGCCGTGGTGACGGAGATGATCAGCACGACGCTGGTCGGGGTCGCCGGCAGGTCGTGACCGTAGAGGTGCAGCGTGAGCGACTGAATGGCGTCGAGGACGTACTTGTGGACGAAGAAGACCCCGAAGCTCGCGGCGGCGAGGGTGTGCAACCGCTTACCGAGGACGGACTGGTATCGCTCCAGCAGGAGAAGCAGGAGGAACGACTCGAGGAGCTTCGCCGGCAAGTTGAGGTCGACCACCCCGGCCTCCGTCGAGAACGGTGTCGCCGAGCGGATCGGCCCGATCCCGCCGAGGATGACCGCGTCCACGATGACCAGGGCGACGAAGACGGCGGCCAGCACCGGAATCTTCGAGCGAAGCGCCGCCATCAGCCGTACGCGGTGATGGCTGAACCACATGCCGAGCAGGTACGTCGGAACGAAGTACAGCGTCGCGTGCCCGATGTTGTCGAGGGCGGCCGGACGGTGCGCGAGCATCGCGATGACGATGCTCGGGGGCAGCAGCCAGTAGAGGCGCGGGCGGCGATCGATCGCGAGCAGCAGCGGCGCGCCCAGGTAGATGACCGCGATCATCGGCACGAACCAGAGCGGCACGCGCATGTGCGCCGCGGTCAGCAACGCCAGCGCGGTGGTCGCGACAGGATTCCTGAACACGTGATGCGCGTGCGGCGAGTAGATGCCGAGATGTCGCACGTACTGAAAGCCGAGCGCCGGAAGCGAGCTGACGAAGTAAGGAACGATGACGTTGAACAGCTTCGTGCGGAGATAGCGCAGGTACTTGAAGCCGGTCGAACGGTGTTGAAACAGGAGTCCGGCGATGAACACGAACAGGACGGTGCCGTTGTCGATGATCGACTGTGCGACCCGCGAACCCCAGGTCGCCGACCAGACGAGATCGAGATGCGCTCCAACGACCGCGACGATGGCCACTGCACGGAAGCTGTGGACGTACGGAAGATAGTCCGCGGGTTCCATAGGCCCCTCCGCGCCGGCAGCGTAACACGGGTCCGCGCGGCCGCGATCGGGTTGCCAATCGCTTTTCGCCCGGGAATAGGCGCGCCGTCGTCCGTTAGAGGGTCAGGAGGGGGAAGCCAGCCCGCGCTCAGCATGCGTCACGACCGAGCCGCAAAGTCTGCGCCTCAGGCACAAGTCACCGTCGAGACCGAAGTTTTCGTTTGGTCGGGCGCGGCCGGTGCTCTATCATTCCGGCTCAAAAAATGAGCGCGCCGACCCGTCGAGAGAGCGATCTGATTGCCGGGACGCGCACCATAGCGCGTGAGGTCGCGACGGTTCATGCGAACGACGTCGACAAGAACTCCCGCTTCCCGTCCGAGACGTTCGCCGCGTTGAAGCAGGCGAAGCTGCTCTCCGCCGCGGTGCCGAAGGCGCTGGGCGGCGCAGGCGCCAGCATGCGCGAGCTGACGGACATGTGCACGATCCTGGCGCAGGGCTGCGCGTCCAGCGGCATGGTCCTGGCGATGCACCACATCCAGATCGCGTGCATCGCGCGCCACGGCCTGAGCTCGGCGTACTTCCAGCGCTACCTGCGCGAGGCTGTCGAGCGCCAGCTGCTGATCGCGTCGATCACGTCGGAGGTCGGCGTGTGGGGCGATACGCGTTCCAGCATCTGCGCGCTGGAACGGGACGGCGATCGCTACAAGCTGACCAAGGACGCGACGACCTGTTCCTACGGCGCCTCGGCCGACGACCTGCTGGTCACCTGCCGCCGCAACCCCGACGCGCCGCCCAGCGACCAGATCCTGGTTCTGGTGCGCAAGGGTGACTACACGCTCACGCAGACAACGACGTGGGACACGCTGGGCATGCGCGGAACGTGCAGCCCCGGGTTCAAGATGATCTCGTCGGGTCCGGCCGAGCAGGTCGTCCCCGGATCGTTCGCCGACGCGTCGGCGCAGACGATGGTTTCGTACTCGCACATCCTGTGGTCGGGCGTCTGGCTGGGCATCGCGACCGACGCGTTCAGCCGCGCCAGCGCCTACGTCCGCGCCGAGGCGCGCAAAAAGCCGGGGACGGTTCCCCAGGCGGCGCACCGGCTCGCCGAAGTGGCGGCCAAGCTGCAAGAGATGCGCAACAACGTCCACGGGCAGGCGATGGAGTTCGACGAGGTGATGGAGCAGCCGAACGGGATGGACGAGCTCCTCACCGTCGGCTGGGCGCTCAAGATGAACAACATCAAGGTCAGCTCGTCGGAGTTCGCGCCCCGCATCGTGCACGACGCGCTGCAGATCGTCGGCATCGGCGGCTACAAGAACGACGGAAAGTACTCGGTGGGCCGTAACTATCGCGACTCGCTGTCGGCGGCGCTGATGATCAGCAACGAACGAATCTTCGCCAAGACGGCGTCGATGCTTCTCGTACACAAGGACGAATGACCCGATGGCCGAGACCAAGTTCGATCCGGTCACCTTTCACGACGAGCTCGCAGCACACGGCCTCATCGTTCCGGTAGGCGTGCAGGGCGCCTTCGGGCGCGGCGCCGTCTTCGAGGACGTGCTGGAGAGCTTCAACGGGCTGCTCGGGCGCATGGCCGCGGCCGATGGCGCCGAGCGCTACACCTTCCCGCCGGTCATCGACCGCACGATCCTCGAGCGCGTCGATTACATGGACTCGTTCCCCAACCTCGTCGGGTGCGTGCACAGCTTCTTCGGCAAGGATCGCCAGGCGCGCGAGCTGTCGGAGACGATTCACAAGGGCGAGAAGTGGGACCATATGCTGGCGGGGACGGCTGTCTCGCTGAACCCGGCGGCCTGCTACCCGGTGTACCCGTCGCTGGCCAAGGGCAAGTTGCCCGAGGGTGGCCGGCTGATCACGATGACGAACTGGGTCTACCGCCACGAGCCGTCGATCGAGCCGACGCGCATGCAGTCGTTCCGCGTGCGCGAGGGCGTTCGCGCGGGCCGGCCGGCGGAGGTCCTCGCCTGGCGCGACCAGTGGCTGGAGCGCGGCCTCGAGCTGCTGACGTCGCTGGGTCTGCCCGCGCGTTCAGACGTGGCGTCGGATCCGTTCTTCGGGCGCGCCGGCAAGATGCTTCAGGACGGCCAGAAGGCGCAGCGCCTGAAGTTCGAGATCCTGGTTCCTGTCATCTCGGAGTCGGACCCGACCGCGGTCTGCTCGTTCAACTACCACCAGGAGCACTTCGGCGAGGTCTTCGGAATCCGCGACGCCGACGGAGCGGTGGCGCACACCGCTTGCCTGGGCTTCGGGCTCGAGCGCGTCGTGATGGCGATGTTCAAGACGCACGGCTTCGACCCGCAGAGCTGGCCCAAGGCAGTGCGCGACCGGCTGTGGCCGTGACCGCCGCGGTCGTCGAGGCCATCCCGGGTCTCGAGGCTGCCAACTACCAGCGTCACACCTTGCACGCGGACGATCGCGTGTGGGTGGAGAAGAACTGCTACATCGACGTCTGGATCGAGCTGGTGCACGCCCTCGGCTGCGAGCCGATGGCGGTGATGCCCTTCGTCCTCGCGATCGACTTCGAGGGCGATCAGTGGACGTTCTTCAAGCCGCCGCACGACGAGCTCCGCCGGCTCTACGGCCTGGACGTGCAAGAGCTGAACGTCTGGCGGCCGCTGCTGGACCACGCGCTGGAGCACCTGCCCGCCGGGAAGGTCATCTCGACGGAAGCTGATGCGTTCTGGCTGCCCGACACGCAGGGGACCGACTACCGGCGCCAGCACACGAAGACGACGATCATCCTGAACCGGCTCGACGTCGCCGGAAAGCGCCTCCAGTACTTCCACAACGCGTCCTATCACGCGCTGGAAGGCGAGGACTTCGACCGCACGTTCCGCGTCGGCGCGCCCGCTGACCCGACGTTCATGCCGCTGTTTGCCGAGATCGTCCGGACCAAGCAGGTCGCGCGCCTGTCGGGCGACCAGCTGCGCGCGCTCTCGCGCGAGATCTTGGCGGTCCACCTGGCGCGGCGGCCCGCCGACAACCCTGTGCGGCGGTTCGCCGCCCGGTTCGCCCGCGATCTGCCCGCGCTGACCGAGCAGGGCCTGGCCACGTACCATGCGTGGGCGTTCGGCACCATCCGCCAGCTCGGCGCGGCGTTCGAGCTCGCTACCCTCTACACGCGCTGGTTGGGCGACGGTGCGGTGGAAGCAGCCGCGCCGCACTTCGAGGCGATCTCATCCGTGGCCAAGGTCTTCATCCTGAAGGCAGCGCGCGCCGTCAACGCGAAGCGGGCGCTGGACGCCGAGCCGATGTTCGCCGAGATGGCCGAGGCGTGGCAGCGCGGCATGGACATCCTCGCGGAGGCCACCCGCGCGGCCAAATGAACGCGATCCATGGTCTCGCGAACGCTTTCGTGCGACTGGATCCGTTGACGCCTGAGCACGTGGAACCGCTGGCCGCCGCTGCGGCCGAGAAGCCGGCCGAGTATGCCCTCGCCCCCGTCCCGGTCGACGTCGCCGGCATGCGGGCCTACGTGCACGCGGCGCTCGCGGACGCGGCGGCGAACCGCGCCCTGCCCTTCGCGATCGTCCGTCAGGACGGCAACGTCGGCAACGTCGGCAAGCACGGGACGGTCGTGGGGTCGACGCGGTTCATGAACCTCGAATGGTGGTCCTGGCCACCCGGGCCCATCCGGGTGGCGGGCGAGCCGCGCCGCCTGGACGCGGGCGCGCCGCCCGACGTGGTCGAGATTGGCCACGCCTGGCTGGCCGCGTCGGCGATCCGCACCGAGGTGAACACCGCGGCATGCCTGCTCCTCATGACCCACGCCTTCGAGGTGTGGCGCGTCCACCGGCTGACGTTGAAGACCGACGCCCGGAATACCCGTTCGCGGGCCGCCATCGAGCGGCTGGGCGGACGCTTCGAAGGGATCCTGCGCTCCCACCTCCCCGCGGCCGACGGCATCGTGCGCGATACGGCCATGTTCTCGATGTTGCCGGGCGAGTGGCCAGCCGCCAAGTTGCGACTTGAGTCGGCGCTCGGCCGCGGGCATGATGGGCGGCCGTGACGAAATCAGGCGCCGACAGGCCGTCCGCCGCCGTCGGAGCATTGCGCGCGGGGATCGATCTGGTGCGCGTGAGCCGCATCAACGAGTCGCTGGCCGCGTTCGGCGACCGGTTCCTGCGCCGCCTGTTCACGGACGACGAGATCGCGTACGCGACGGCGTCGCCGGCGCAGATGGCCGAACGCCTGGCCGCTCGCTTTGCCGCCAAGGAAGCGGCGAAGAAGGCGCTGCGCGTGAGCAACGACGACGCGATCGGCTGGCGTCAGATCGAGGTGCGGCGCGACCCCTCGGGCGCCTGCGATCTGCTGCTGCACGGAGAGGCCGCGCGCGTGGCCGGGCCGTGCACGACGGCTGTCAGCTTGAGCCACGAAGGCGACTTCGCGACCGCTGTGGTGCTGATTCAGGGCTGCGCTCCAGCATCCTCCTCCCTCAACCCAACGTAAACGTGATGTGCAATGAGTGACGACCTAACCAACAAGATCCGCGGAATCCTCAAGCAGCATGGGCGCCTCAGCAAGGACATCGACGGCCTTGCGGACGATGCCGATCTCTATCAGGCCGGGATGACGTCGCACGCCAGCGTGAACGTGATGCTCGCGCTCGAAGGCGACTTCGACCTCGAGTTCCCGGACCACATGCTCAAACGCGGCGTGTTCGAGAGCGTCGCGGCCATGCGCGCAGCGATAGAAGAGCTGTCGCGCCGGTGAGTGGGTGGCGGCGGGTAGAATCCGCGCGCTGCGGATGCCGTTGCGCATTCAGTTAGGAGACTGGCAGATCCGGGCGACGCCGCCCGGCGCCGTCGCCGATGCGCGCGATCTGCCCGCGGACGGCTGGACGCCGGCGCGCGCGCCCGGCACGGCCGCCGCGGCGCTGCGCGCGGCGCAGGCGTGGTCGCTCGAGTCGCCGCCTCGACGTTTCGACGCCGAGGACTGGTGGTGGCGGACGCGCTTCCCCGATCCAGCCACGCCGGAAGGCGCGCCCGCCGACGAGATCGTCCTGGGGTTCGACGGCCTCGCCACGCTGGCCGACGTCTGGCTGAACGGCGCGCCGCTGTTCTCGAGCGAGAACATGTTCGTCGCCCACCAGCACGCGGTGAAGCTGGCCGGTGACAACGAGCTGGTGATTCGTTTTCGTTCGCTCGATGCGGCGCTCGGCGCGCGACGGCCGCGGCCGCGCTGGCGCGCGCCCATGATCGAGAATCAGCAGCTGCGCTGGTTTCGAACCACGCTGCTCGGCCGCACGCCCGGCTGGTCGCCGCCGGCCGCGGCGGTCGGACCGTGGCGAGCGGTGTACCTCGAACAGCGGCGTGGGCTGGCCGTCGAGGACGCGCGCGTCGTCGCGCGGCTCGAAGGCCCCGACGGCCCGGGCGTGGTGGAGGTGTCGTGTGACGCGCGGGTGCTGGACGGCGGCGACAGAGGCCAGATCGATCTGGTCGTCGAACGGGGCGGAAAGGAGCACCGCGGCCGGCTGGCCTCTGACGGGCGCGCGACCGTCACCGTCGAAAAGCCGGCGCTCTGGTGGCCGCACACGCACGGCGAGCCCGCGTGCTACCGCACCTGGCTCGAGGTTCATCGCGGCGCGACCGTCGAGCGCATCGACACCGGTCCCGTCGGCTTCCGAGACCTCGCCGTTCGCACCGACGGCGACGGCTTCGAGATCCACGTCGGCGGCCGGCGAATCTTCTGCCGGGGCGCGTGCTGGACGCCGCTCGATCCGGTGACGCTGGCCGCGGATCGCACGGCCCTCGCCGCCGCGATCGATCAGGTCGTCGCCGCCGGCATGAACATGCTGCGCGTCGGCGGGACGATGGTCTACGAGTCCGACGACTTCTACGATCTGTGCGACGAGCGCGGCGTCCTCGTGTGGCAGGACCTGATGTTCGCCAACATGGACTATCCCGACGACGCCGCGTTTCAGGCGTCGGTGGCGCTGGAGGTCCGCCAGAATCTCGGGCGCATCGGCGGGCGTCCGTCGCTCGCGCTTGTGTGCGGCGGCAGCGAGGTCGAGCAGCAGGCCGCGATGTGGGGCGCGCCGCGCGAGGCGTGGAGCGCCCGGCTGTCTCACGAGGCGCTGCCGGCGCTGGTTCGCGAGGCCTGTCCGGGCGTCTTCTACTGGCCGTCGAGCGCGCACGGCGGCACCTTCCCGCACCAGCCGTCGGTCGGGACGACGTCGTATTACGGCGTCGGCGCGTATCTGCGGCCGCTGGAGGACGCGCGGCGCTCCGAGGTCCGGTTCGCGTCCGAGT
>DATMZL010000894.1:0-7420 GCA_035607075.1 Polyangia bacterium | reverse complement strand
GATCAGATCGACCTGCTTGCCGGTCGCCCGCACCTCGGCCTTCGCCGCCAGCGACGCCCGCGCGCCGATCAACAGAGCGAGGGCGCACACGATTGACACGGGAACCCTGGGAGGGTTCCCAAACCCTCCCGCGATGGTACTCGCCGAGCAATGCTCGGCGGCTCCCCACGCGCCAGGTGACGTCGCGCGCTTCACCGCGTCTCGGTCAGCGCGTCGAGACGCGCCCGCGCCCGGCCCGCGTACACCGATCCCGGGTAGCGCGCCAGCAGGCTCTTCCACGCCGCGATCGCGTCGGCGGTCCGGTGTAGCTCTTCGAGCGCTGTCGCCCGACCGGCGAGCGCCTCCTCGCCGACCTCGCCCCCCGCTTTCAGGTGCCGATCGAACTGCGCCAGCGCGTCGCCCGGCCGGCGTTGCTTCAACAAGAGCTGGCCCGCGAACGCGAACGAGAGGCGCGCCTCGGCCGTCTCCGGGAACTTCGTCTGTAGCTGGCGGTACGTCGCGACGGCGGCGTCGGCGCGGCCCTCGCGGCGCAGCTTCTCGCCGCGCTCGAACAGCATCGCCGCCGTCACGGCGGGCACCGGCGCGTGCGCCTTCACGGGCGGCGGTTTGGGGGGCGCGAGCTCGGGGGGAAATTCCTCGGGCATCGCCTCGAAAACCTTCTCCCCGCGCGTCTCGGGAGGCACGACCGCGGTCGCCGGCGCCTGGATCGGCGGACGCAGCACGATCCTTCGCCCGATGACCGCGGCCGTCGCGGTCACGCCGCAAGCGAGCAGCGCCCAGGCCGCCGCCCAGCGGAGCCACGACGGCACCGCCCGCCGTTGCGTCGCACGCGGCGCCTGCTGCATCCTCGCCATCGCCGCGTCGAGCGCGCGCTGGTCCAGCGCCTGATCGCGCGCCTGCGGCGCCAGCTCGCGTTCGAACCGCGGCGTCAGCGACAGCTGCGCGGCGCACACCGTGCAGCCGGCGAGGTGTCGATCCAGCGTCGCCTGCGCTTCCGGATCCAGCGCGCCCTGCATCGCGCGGTCGATCAGCTCCTCCGGATGTTCCTCGGCCCTCATCGCGGCGGCTTCCTCTCCGGCTCCCAGGCGTGCCAGGTCAGCAGCTGGCGCAGCGCCTTCTTGCCCAGGCGCAGGCGCGTCTTCACCGTATTGACCGAGACCTCGGTCGCGGCTGCGATTTCCTCGACGGAGAAGCCGAGCACCACGCGCATGACCAGCGTCTCCGCCTGGATGGGCCGCACGCGCCGAATCAGGTCTCTCACGACTTCGGTCCGTTCCATCTCGCCGGCGTTCGCATCCGCCAGAGGCGACTCATCGTGCAGATCCTCGAGCAACTGTAGGTGGCGGACGCGCGCGACGCTGCGGCGGCGTGACGCGAGCGCGCGATTGATCGCGATCCGCGTGACGTAACCAAGCAGGTTGCCCTGGAAGCGGTAGCCCGGCAGTCCCCTGGTTGCGTCGATGAAGCAGTCCTGGATCGTGTCTTCGAGATCCGTGTGGCGCGTACCCATCACGCCGCGGCAGGCGCGCCGGATCGTCGGCGCAATCGCGAGCACAAAGCGTCGAACCGCCTCGGGCTCTTGCCCGAGCGCTTCGCGCGCCAGCGCGTCGAGGGCCGCAGGATCCGCCTTCGACGCCGCATCGGCGCCGCCATTTGCGCGGATCATCCGGGCAAGGATGGGGCGCCGCGCGCGCCGCTGTCAACGAGCTTGGGCGCGGTCTTTGCCGCGCTGTGCATTCTTTTTTCCGGGCGGAAACCTCCGTAGACCCGAAACGGCCTTGGCCCCCCTCTATCAAGAATGTGAAGGTCCCCCCTGCCCTTCTGGCCGCGCTCGCCCTGGGCGGATGCGCGGGCGTCGCCGGTAAGAGCCCTGGCGGATCCGGCGGCCAGGGCGGCGGCGTGCCACCTGCGATCGACGCGGGTATCGACACGCCGCGCGATCTCGGCACGCTCGACATCGGCAGCGTGACCGACGTGTCCTGCGATGGACCGCCCGGAAGCTGCAAACCGAACCTGTGCGGCAACGGCATGCTCAACCCGCCCGCCGAGGCGTGCGACGACGGCAACCACGACAGCGGCGACGGCTGCTCGCCCGACTGCAAGACCGAGACGGACTGGATCTGCCCGACACCCGGCAGTCCGTGCGTGTACACGGTCGCGTGCGGCGACGGCATGGTCGCCGGCGCGGAGACTTGCGACGACAAGAACCGCCAGGCGGGCGACGGCTGCGACGCCGACTGCCAGCTCGAGCCGGGGTGGACCTGCCCGCAGGCGGGCGCGCGCTGCGTCCCGCGCTGCGGCGACGGAACGAAGCTCGGGTTCGAGCAGTGCGACGACGGGAACACGTCGCCGGGCGATGGCTGCAGCGACGCGTGCCGGGTCGAACCGGGCTTCGCCTGCGCGACGCCGGGCCAGGCCTGCCACCGGACGACGTGCGGCGACGGCGTCAAGGAAGGCAGCGAAGCGTGCGACGACGGAAACACATACGGCGGCGACGGCTGCGGTGCGGATTGCCGCGCCGAACCGACGTGCACGGGAACGAACGGCTGCACGTCACCCTGCGGCGACGGGCTGAAGCTGCCGACCGAAGCGTGCGACGACGGAAACGTCGTCTCGGGTGACGGCTGTTCGGCCACGTGCACGCTGGAACCGAGCTGGGACTGCCGCGATATCAGCGACGCCGACGGCGGCGATCTTGTCGTGCCGGTCGTCTACCGGGACTTCATGCCGCGCGACGCGCCGGGCGGCCATCCCAACTTCGGCGCGGACGTGTCGGGCACGATCGTGACCGGCATGGTCCAGGCGACGCTGGCGGCCGATCGCAAGCCGGTGATGGCGGCGGCGCCGCCGTCGAACGGATCGCTGACGACCGCGGCCGACTTCGCCGAGTGGTATCACGACTCGCCGCGGAACAAGGCCGTGCGCGACACGATGACGCTGGCGCGCCAGGCGAACGGCACGTTCGTCTACGACCACTCGGAAAAATGGAGCGACACCGCGCCGGTCGGCTGGATCACGCCGCCATTTTTTCCCGTCGACGATCGCGGCTGGGCGACGCCGCCGGACGGTCCCGAGATCAGCCGGCTCGCCGACTGCGACAGCGACCACGTGAAGCACAACTACAGCTTCACCAGCGAGGTGCGCTACTGGTTCGAGTACGCCGGCGGCGAGACGCTGAACTTCATCGGCGACGACGACGTCTGGGTCTTCGTCAACGGGCGGCTGGCTGTCGATCTGGGCGGCATCCACAGCGCGTCGTCGGGCAGCGTCACGCTGGACGCCGCCGGCGCGACGCGGTTCGGGCTGACCGTCGGTCGCATCTACGAGATCGCGGTGTTCCAGGCGGAGCGCCGCATCTGCGGCTCGTCGTACAAGCTCACGCTCGGCTCGTTCGCGCGGAAGACGACCGTCTGTATGCCCCGCTGCGGGGACGGCATCGTCAACGGGAGGGAGATCTGCGACGACGGCGTCAACGACGGCCGATACGGCGGCTGTAAACCCGGATGCGGCGCGCTGGGACCGTTCTGCGGCGACGGGATGATCGAACCGGGCGTCGAGCAGTGCGACGACGGCCACGACCTCTCGACGTACAACCAACCCGGCTGCGGGCCGGGCTGCAGGATCGTTCCCCGCTGCGGCGACGGCCGTGTCGACAGCTTGTGGGGCGAGACGTGCGACGACGGCAACGCCGTCTCGCACGATGGCTGCAGCGAGACCTGTCAGCTCGAGATCAACGTCAACTAGGAGTCGTCACGTGACAAACGCAGCTTCGTTCATCATGCGCACCCTGCTCGTTGCGGCGTGCGTCCCATTCATCGCGTGTTCGGCGCAGAACGGCGGCAACGGAAGCCTCGGCCACGGCGGCGGCGCCGGCACGTCGAGCACCGCCGGCACGACGGGCGCCGCCGGAACGACAGGCGCTGCCGGTGCGACCGGCGCGGCCGGGACGGAAGGCAACGCCGGCACGACGGGCAACGCCGGCACGACAGGCACGGCCGGCATCACGGGCAGTGCCGGTACCGTCGGCAGCGCAGGAACGACGGGCGCCGCTGGAACGACCGGCGCTGCAGGGCGCGGCGGAACAACCGGCAGCGCAGGACGCGGAGGCACGACGGGCGCCGCAGGCACTGGAGGCAGCGGCGGATCGACGGGCGGCGCGAGCGGCGCGGCGGGTCGAGGGGGCGGCGCCGGTTCAGCGACCGGCGGCACCACGGGAACCTGTCAGCTGCCCACGACCTTCAAGTGGACGTCGACGGCCGCGCTCGCTCAGCCAAAATCCGGGTGGGTTTCGCTCAAGGACTTCAGCAGCGTCGTCTACAACAATCAGCACATCGTCTACATGTCGACGGTCGACAGCGCGGGCGCCTACGGCGGCGCGATGATGACCTTCACCGATTGGCCGCAGATGGCCACCGCCACCCAGTCCCCTCTGCCGTACGGCGGCGTTGCGCCGACGCTGATCTATTTCAGGCCGAAGAACATCTGGGTTCTCATGTACGAGTGGGGCCCGTGGGCGTTCACGTATCTGACGTCGACGAACCCGACCAGCGCATCGAGCTGGCAAGGACCGTTCAAGCTCTACGACGGCGCCTCCATCGACGAGACTGTCCTCTGCACCAGCACGACCTGTTATCTCTTCTTCGCGAACGACGACGGAACGATCCACCGGGCGTCGATGCCGATCGGCGACTTCCCGGGCGCGTTCACCAACGCGACGACCATCCTGACCGATACCAAGGAGAACCTGTTCGAGGCCGTGCAGGTCTACACGGTCAAAGGGGCGAACCAGTACCTCATGCTCGTCGAGGCGATGGGGACCGGAGGACGGTATTTCCGATCTTTCACCGCGACCGATCTCGGCGGGACGTGGACGCCGCTCGCAGCGACGGAGAGCGCTCCTTTCGCCGGCAAGGCCAACGTGACCTTCAGCGGCACAGCGTGGACGGGCGACATCAGCAGCGGGGATCTCGTTCGCGACAATCCCGACGAGACGCAGACGGTCGACCCATGCAATTTGCAGTTCCTCTACCAAGGTGTCGTCCCCAACACGATTTCCGATTACAACAAGCTCCCCTGGCAGCCGGGCGTGCTCACGCTGGTGCGAAATTGACGCGTTCCCGATTCGATTGACGACCTGAATCCGACGGTTGCCGCCACTTAAGCAGAGACGTGAGGATTTCCTTGAATACCTTGCCGCTTGCCGCGGGCCTCGTCATGGGGATGGTCGCAAGCGGCTGTATCGGGAAGGTCGGTAGTTCCAGCACTGGAACCGCCGGGAGCGGCTCGTCGGTCACTGGTGTGGGCGGGGCGGCGGGCGCTTCTGGCGGCGCGGGTGCGTCCGCCGGCGGCGGCGGCTCGAGCAGTACGACCGCGTACATTCCGGCGCGCGTTCGCCGCCTCACGAACGCCGAGTACGACGCCTCCGTGCAAACCCTCCTCGGAACGACGATGGCGCCCAGCGTGACGATGTCGTTTCCGCCCGATGCCCGACAGGGTCCTGCGAACTCACCCGCGGGCGCTGCGTTCACGCTCAACGACGGACAGCGGGTGGATCCCGTGCTGGCCGACAAGCTCGACGCCGCGGCGCAGGCGCTGGTCTTCGAGGCCCGCGCGAACGGCAAGCTGGCCGCCCTCTCGCCGTGCGCGAATCCTGCCGGCGCGGGCGGCGAAGCGTGCGCGAAGACCTTCGTCCAGGCGTTCGGCGCGAAGGCGTACCGGCGTCCGTTGACCACCGACGAGATCGCAGGCCTCGTGTCGAGCAGCGCGACATCGGTCTACCACGTCGGCGCCGACGGCTACGCGTACACCGACGGCATCGACCTCCTCACGCGCGTGCTCCTGCAGTCGGCGGGCTTCCTGTACCTGACCGAGCTCGGCGACGCGGCCGCCGCGTCACCCGTCACATTGAACGCGAACGAGATCGCGGCGTCGCTGTCGTATCTGCTGACGTCGGGGCCGCCCGACGACACGCTGGCGGGCAACGCGAGCTCGGGGATGCTCGCGACCGCCGACGGCCGCGAGTCGGAGGCGCGCCGTCTCATCGCATCGCCCGCGGGCCGGGCCCGCTTCGTCCGCGTCGTGCGCGAGTGGCTCGGCATCGAGAACGTCGCGCACCGGGAGAAGGCCACCAGCGTCTATCCGGACTTCGCCGGCGTCGCCAGCTCCATGGAGGACGAGAGCCGCGCGTTCATCGACGAGGTCCTGAACAACTCGACGGGAACGCTCGCCGAGCTCCTCACCGCGGACTGGACGATCGTCGACGGCCCGCTGGCCGCCGTCTATGGCGTCACGTCGGCCGGGGCGGGAAAGCGGACCTCGCTGTCGACGGTGAAGCGCCGCGGAATCCTGAACCAGGGCGCGTTCCTCTCGGTCTTCGCGAACAACAACAGCAGCCACCCGGTGTTCCGCGGCGTCGCGATCATGCGCCGGATCGCGTGCCTCAACCTTCCCGATCCCGGCGCCCTCGGGATCGTCGTGAGCTTCCCGGCTTCGGACACGACCAAGACCACGCGCGCCCGATTCGAGGCGCACGCCGCCGATCCCATGTGCGCGAGCTGCCACGACACCATCGACGAGCTGGGCTTCACGTTCGAGAACTTCGACGGCATGGGCAAGACGCGCACGACCGAGAACAACCTGTCCGTCGACACGAAGGTCACGCTCAGCGCCGGGTCGGAGATCGACGGGACCTACGCCGACAGCAACGCGCTCGCGGCGGCCCTCGCCCAGAGCCCGTCGGTGAAGGCGTGCCTCGCGCGTCAGATCTTCCACAGCGCGGCGGGCCGCAGCGACAGCACGGTGGCGGCGGCCGAGAGCGCCTTCGTCGACATCTGGAAGCAACTCCCCGCCGCGCAGCAGGGCCGCCTGGCCGACGTGCTGGTGGCGTATATCCGGAGTCCGCTGTTCGTACAAAGGAGCGCGCCATGACCCGGTCACGGCGATCTTTCTTGCGCGCCGTCGGCGCCGGCGCGACGGCGCTGCCCTTCTATCGGCTGCTGGAGGATTCGTTCGCGCACGCCGCGGGCGATCCGTTGCCCCTGAAGCTGATCACGATCTCGGCGCCGCACGGGATCGCGAACGAGTACTGGGGCATGCGCTCGCAGACGTCTCCGGACGTCAAGGTCGACGGCGTCTCGATGAAGGGCAACGAGACCGAGACGAGCTTCGACATCACGTACCCGAACTGCTCGCTGCAGCCTTTCGACGACGCCGCGACGTACGGAAAGAGCTTCAAGAGCCGGCTGCTGCTGATCGAGGGCCTCGATCTCGCGACGGATGGGCACGACGGCGTCGCATCGATCCTGACGGGAAGCCCGCTGACCAGCGGGCTTCCCGCGAACTCGTCGCTCGATCAGTTCCTCGCGGTCGAGAAGGGCCTCGGCGCATCGACGAAGCGGAACAACGTCGTCCTGTGTGTGGG
>DATMZL010001713.1:0-4263 GCA_035607075.1 Polyangia bacterium | reverse complement strand
GCAGCATTTCCCGCCGCCGTTCTTGCAGCAGTCTTCCCACAGGTAGTCCGTCAGCTTCCGGAGCGCGTCGTAGTCGGCGGCGTAGTAGTGGAACGTCCCGTCGCCGCGCGACCGCATCACGCCCGCGTCGACGAGGCGCTTCAGGTGATGGCTCAGCGTCGAGGCCGGCATGTCCACGTGCGCTTGGATCGCGCCCGCGGCCGCGCCGTCGGGCCCTGCCTGCACGACGTAGCGCAGGATCGCCAGGCGAGCCGGGTGCCCGAGCGCGCCGAGTTGCTCGGCGTGGCGATCGAGCTTTCGGACCACGGCCACGGGACTACTTCTAATTTATTCGAAGCATGTCGGCAAGCCACATCTGCATTCGAGCAGCTATGATCGACGCAAGATGATCCGTCAGATCGATCGAACGGAAGTCGACCTGTTCATGCCCCACGCGGAAAAGCATGCCAGGGAGAATGGAACTGGGAACACCGTCCGCTTCGGATTCCGCGGATCGTCGCAGCCGTTCGATCGCGATCGCATCCGGCGTTTCCTGGAGAGCGGCCTCGCATGTTCGATCGACGCGCCGGGCTGGTGTCGGGTCTGGATCGCCGAAGGTCCTCCCGAGATCCGCGGCCACGTCGCCCTGCGTGCGCACGCGCAAGTCGAGGCGAAACACCGCGCGCTCGTCAGCATCGGGGTCCTCGAACCCCGTCGCCGGCGAGGCATCGCCGGCGAGCTGCTGGAGGCTGCGATTCGCTGGGCGGCGGCGCAAGAGACGCTGAGCTGGCTCGATGCGGAGATCTTCGGTCACAACGAGCCCGCGCTGCGCCTGCACCGGAAACTGGGCTTCGCCGAGGTCGGGCGGGTGCTCGACATGTACCGCATCGACGGCGCGCCCGTCGACGACGTTCGGTTGACTCTTCGGCTGCGCAGCTAGCGCGGCGGCGCTTCCGCCGGCCAGACGATCTGGCGCGCCTCGGGGCGGTTCATGAGGTAGGCGGCGATGCCGCCCAGCATCAGCAGCGCCGAGGCGAGCTCGCCCAGTTGCAGGGCGTGGGTGGGGAAGGTGACGTAGAGCCTGGCGATGGGCAATCCGTGCGCGAGCACGGCGCCCGCGGCGATGACGGCGGCGGACAGCTTCAGGCGCCGGAGATGAACCTCGGCGCCGCCTGCGGCCAGGCGTTCCCAGAGCAGCTGCTCGAGGCGCCAGTACGTGACGACGACGGGGATGATCTCCAGCGTCAGGAACGCCGACGTCAGCAGGCCGCCCACCATCGGCGCGGCGATCCGCTTCATGACGTCGGCGCCGGAGCTGGTCGCCCACAGCAGCGGCACCAGGCCGATCAGCATCGTCGACACGGTCATCAGCTTCGGGCGCACGCGCTGGACGGTGCCTTCCATGTGCGCGGCGATGATGTCGTCGAGGTTGCGGATCAGGCCCGCCGCCTTTCGTCGCTGAAAGGCGTGATCGATGTACACGATCATCACGATGCCCGTCTGCGCCGCGAGGCCGACGAGCGCGATGATGCCCACCCACACCGCCGTCGACAGGCGGTAGTCGAGCAGCCACAACAGCCAGGCGCTGCCGACGAGCGCGAACGGGATCGACAGCAGGATGATCACCACCTGGACGAAGTTCCTGAACTGCAGGAACAGCAGCAGGACGACGATCAGCAGCGTCACCGGGATGACGATCTTCATGCGCGCGAGCATCTCGGCGAGCTGCTCGTACTGGCCGGTCCACTTGAGGTAGTAGCCAGGCGGGATCTTGAGCTCGCCGCTCGCGAGCGCCTTCGCGACGACCGCCTTCGCGTCGTTGACGTAGCCGCCGATGTCGCGCTGGCTCTGGTCGATGTCGACGTACACGTAGCCGACCAGCAGGCCGGCCTCGTCGCGCACCATGGGCGGGCCGCCCGCGATCTTGATGTCCGCGACCTGCCCGAGGGGAACGAATGACCGCGCGCGCGCGCCCGTCCCGCCCGGCGCCGCGAGCGGACCGCCCGACGGGACGGGCATGCCGCCGCCCAGCGACGGCATCGCGGCTCCACCGCCCATCGGGGCCATCTCCGTGAGGCCGGGGGACGGCATGTCGGTCGCGGAGTTGGGGCTGCCCGGCAGGCGCGGCCTCGGCGCGCCCGCGCCGCCGCGAGGCGCGCCGCCGCCCATGCCTTCCATGTTCTGCGCGAGGAAGATCGGGCGCGGCCAGCCCAGCGCGCCGGCCGCCGCGAACGCGGTGCTCCCTGGCGTCGTCTCGAGCGCGCCTTGCGTGCCCATCGGCATTCCGCTGTCCGCGCCGCCCGACGCGCCCGCGCCGTTGGCCCCGATCGGGATCAGCACCTGCCGCAGCGACTCCAGGTTGCTGCGGAGGTCCTGCGGGTAGCGGACGTTGATCGAGAACCGGTTGCGCCCCTCGACGGTCGTTCCGATCGGCGCGCCGCCGATCGCGCTCTCGATGACGCGCTCCACGTCGGCGACGCGCAGGCCGTAGCGCGCCAGCTCGTCGGGCTTGGGGATGATGTCCAGGTACAGCCCGCCCAGGTTGCGTTCGTAGAGGACGCTGCGCGTCCCGCGGATCGGCGCCAGCACGTGCTCCAGCGAGACGCCGACCTTCTCCACCTCGTTGAGGTCGGTCCCGAACACCTTGATCCCGATCGGCGTGCGCACGCCCGTCGTCAGCATGTCGACGCGCGTCTTGATCGGCATCGTCCAGGCGTTGGTCCAGCCCGGGAACTGCATTCTGCTGTTCATCTCGGTCGTGAGCTCTTCCCACGACATCGGGCGCTCGTCGGGCCAGAACGGCCGGAACACCGGCTTCAACCAGCCGGGCGCCCAGCCCGAGTACCAGCGATCATGGTGCTTCCTGCGCCATTCATTCGTCGGGCGAAGCTGCACGGTGGTCTCGACCATCGTGATCGGCGCCGGGTCCGTCGCGCTCTCGGCGCGCCCGATCTTGCCGAACACTGTCTGGACCTCCGGGAAGCTGCGCAGCATCCGGTCCTGGTACTGCAGCTGCCGCTTCGCCTCCTCGATCGAGATGTTCGGGAACGTGATCGGCATGTACAGCAGGTCGCCCTCGTTCAGCGGCGGCATGAACTCCGTCCCCAGGCGCAACGCCACCGGTCCGGCGGACGCGACCGCGAGCGCGCCGATCGCGATCGTCGACCAGGGCCGCCGGAGCGCCACGTAGACGAACGGCTCGTAGAGGCGGATCAGGAAGCGCGAGACCGGGTGCTTCCTCTCGGGCCTGATCTTCCCGCGGATGAAGAGGTCCTGCATCGCCGGCGCGAACGTGATCGACAGCAGCGCCGAGATCAGCATGACGAACGTCTTCGTGTACGCGAGCGGTTTGAACAGGCGCCCGGCTTGCCCGGGCAGCGTGAACACCGGCAGGAACGCCACCGCGATGATCAGCAGCGAGAAGAAGATCGCCGGCGTCACCTCCTTCGCCGCCTCGATCAGCAGACGGTGCCGATCGGCGCCGGGCGGCGCATGTTCCAGCTTCTTGTGGCCCGCCTCGATCATCACGATCTGCGCGTCGACGGTGGCGCCGATCGCGATCGCGATGCCGCCCAGGCTCATGATCGTCGACGGGATGTCGAGCAGCGCCATCGGGATGAACGACAGCGCGACGCTGATCGGCAGCGACAGGATCGGCAGCATCGCGCTGCGGAAGTGCAGCAGGAACAGCATGATCACGACGCTGACGACGATCGCCTCCTCGGTCAGCGCGCGCTTCAGCGTGTCGATCGATCGCTCGATCAGCCCCGACCGGTCGTACGCGATCGTCAGCTCGACCCCCTCGGGGAAGCTGGGCTGGAGGTCGGCGATCTTCTTCTTGACGCGCTCGATGACGTCCAGCGCGTTCTCGCCGTAGCGCGTGACCACGACGGCGCCGACGGCTTCGCCTTCGCCGTTCCATTCGAGCAGCCCGCGCCGGATGTCCGGGCCGAAGCGCACGGTCGCCACGTCCTTGACCAGCAAGGGCGTCCCGCTGGGGCCGCTCGTGCGCAGCGCGATCTTCTCGATCGCGCCGAGGTCGTGGATGTAGCCTCGGCCGCGCACGTAGTACTCGCGCCCCGAGAACTCGATGATGCGGCCGCCCACGTCGTTGTTCGACTGCCGGATGGCGTCGATGACTTCGCTGAGCGTGACGCCGTACGCGCGCAGCCGCGTGGGATCGACGGTGACCTGGTACTGCTTCTGGTAGCCGCCGATGCTCGCCACCTCGGCGACGCCGGGGACGCTGCCCAGCGCGTAGCGCAGCGTGAAGTCCTGGAACGT
>DATMZL010001551.1:0-7072 GCA_035607075.1 Polyangia bacterium | reverse complement strand
GGTCGCATGCTGGGCCGCCGTGGCCCACGCGCAGCTGCGCTACCGCGTCGTCCTGCTGAAGCCGCCGGTCACCGATGACGTCACGGCGGATGCGCTGGCGCGCGTGCGCGGCGAGCTGACGGCCGCGGGCTTCGACGTCAGTCACCTGCCGCAGGATCCCGCGCTGGACGTGCGCACCGCGCTTGAGACCGTCGGGCGCGAGCTGGATCCGATCGCGGCGTTCGCGATCGTCCGCGCCGCGACCGAGAACACGGCCGAGATCTGGGTGTGCGATCGGATGGCCGGCAAGTCCGTCATCCAGAGCGTGCGCCTGGACGTCGTCGCCGCGCCTGGCGAGCCTTCGCGCTCGGTCGTGCTGGCCGTACAAGCCGTGGAATTGCTGAAGGCGAGCCTGGCGCAGTACTGGCTGGCATCGGAGCGCCGCCGGTCGACGGAGACGGGCGGCGCCGCCACGCCTGTCGCCCCCGCCCGCGCCGTCACAGCCGGGCTCGGCGTCGAGGCCGCGGTCGGCGTGCTCGACAACGCCGGCGCGGTCAGTCCCGTCTGGCAGCCGATGGTGCGCGCCTCGTACGGCGGCGATGGCGGTTGGGCGGGCCGCCTCACCGTCGGCGGCATGGGCAGCGACGCCGAGCTCCACGCGGCGGAGGGAACCGCGCAGATTCGCCAGATGTTCGGGCTGATCGAGATCCTGCGCGGCTTTCGCGCCGGCACGTACGTGCAGCCGATCGCGTCCGCAGGCGCCGGCGTCTACCGCGCGCGCATCGCCGGTGTCGGCGCGCCCAACTACGACGGTTCGTTGACCGACACCTGGTCGGCGCTGGTCGTCGTCGGGGGCGGCGTGGTCGTGCCGATCGTCGCGCACGTCGCGCTCGTCGTCGATGCGCAGGTCGGACTGACGTGGCCCGACAATCTGATTCGCGTGAACTTCACCGAGGCGGGCCGGTTGGGGCGGCCGTCGCTGCTCGCGTCGGCCGGCGTGCTCGCGACGTTCTAGCGACTATCCCCCAGCGTTGCGGCGGATCTCGATGGCGTAGACGAGCAGGACCTGGTTGGGACCGTTGTGCCACAGCCACGGCCCGATCGGAAAGTGCACCGCGAACGTCTTCTTCAGCTCGGGATCGCGCCGCATCTCCGTCGTCAGCAGGCCCGGGTGTGCGATGTAAATGATGCTGCCGGCCGCGATCACGTCGCTCATCAACTTGCCGAGATCCGCGTCGGCGGCGACGTGGTTGATGGGCGGGTAGATCGCCGTCTCGGTCAGGTCGGTGACCAGCAGCGCCACGCCGCCGGGCGCGAGCAACGCGCCCAGCGTTCGCACGTGCGCGCGGTTGAGCGTTTCGCGCAGCTCGACGAAGCGCGCGTGCCTGTCGCCGATGACCTGCAACAGCACAAGCTGCAGCTGGGTCAGCAGGCTGCACGACACGACGACGTCGAACGGGCCGGGCAGGGCGGCGACGACGCGCGCGACGGCGTCAGCGACGAGGCCGCCCAGCGCGTCGGCCTTCGGCGGATCGACCAGCCAGCGCTCCAGCCGATCGAACAGGCCCGACGCGTCGACCGGCACGTGCGGGACGATGCGCGCGCGCCGCGTCTCCGCCACGCGCGCGACCGCGCGCGCGATCGCACCCGGGTCGATGTCCACCAGGTGGATCTCTCGGTAGCGCGTCGCCAGCGCGTCGACGTCGACGTCGTTGGTGTTGCCCGCGCCCAGGAGGCACAGCCGCCCGTCGCCCGACGCCGGCGCGCGCTCGGCGATCTCGCGCGTCAGGCGCGCGCGGTGCTCGGCGAAGCTGGCTTCGTGGCCGGTCGCGCTGTCGTTCGACGCGATCTGTTCAGCGACCGCGGCGGCGAGCAGACCCGGCTTCACCTACCAATGATAAGTGACGCCGGCGTTGAGGAAGTTCAGAACCTGCTTCTCGCCCGCCAGCTTCCCGCTGACTGTCATCGCCCCGGTGTTCGGATCTGTGTCCACCAGCGGGGAGCCCCACCAGCCAGCCGCGAAGTTGAAGAAGTCGACGCCGACCACGATGGCGTCGGTCGCGTAGTAGTAGAAGCCGCCCGAGATGCCGCGCTGATAGCGGATCACGCTGACGCTGGCGTCGCTCTTGTCGAAGGTGGTCTGGTCGACGTAGCTCATGCCGAACCCGCCGCTCAGCTGAATCTTGCCGAACACCAGCGCCAGCTGGCCGTAGCCGCCGGTGAAGGTTCGCAGCTGCGGATCGGTGGGATTCTTGTCCTCCGTCGCCGACGAGCGCTGCAGGGCGTAGAAGAGGCCAAGCCCCTTGCCCCGGAAGCCGCTGACGCCGAGGCGCAGGGGTCCGACTTCCACGCGCAGGCCGCCCGAGGCGCCCCAGATCGACGTGCTCACGCGGCTCGTGGCCATGGTCGTGGCGTCCATGGCGATGCGCGAGATCGGTTGGTAGAGGCCCTCGACGCCGAGCTTGATCCGGCCTGTCGCGCCGATCGGCCTATCGAAGGTGAGCGCCCCCTCCGGACGCACGATGCTCGCGTGCGACCAGTCCTGCGCCGACGTGGAGAACACCACCGGATCGAACACCCCGGCGTGAAGCCGCAGGCCGCCGATGCTGGGCGTCGTGTACGAGACGTTGGCGCCGTAGCCGGGGAAGATCGCGCCGGTGCCGATGTGACCGCACGCGGGTCCGAGCCCGTCCGTGCAGGGGAGGCCGACGCCGAACCCGTGGCCGTAAGCCGTGTCGATCTCGTAGGACATGCGCCCGAGCCAGGCGAGCGTGCGGCCGATGGTGACCGTGCCCCAGTTCCCGATCACGTTGAAGTAACCCTCGCGCGCCTCCGCGTTGATGGGCGCCCACTTGTCGTAGTTGAGCGATTCGACCGTCGACCAGATCGAGATGTAGCCGCGAATGCTCAGGTCATCGCTCACCTTGCGCCCGACGCCAAACCCCATGATGTTGCCGTACATGCCGCTGCGAACGCGGATCGCGCGGTAGTTGTTCATCGAGTCCTGCTGGCCGTAGTTACCGGGCCAGCCGACGTTGGCGCGACCGGTGCCGGGAGGGGCCTGGGAGTCGCCCGTTCCGCCCATCACGTAGTGCGTGTTCACGCCGGCCGGATCGGGCGTCGGCAGCGGCAGATCGTCGCCGTTGCCGCCGCTCAAGAAGGCGTTGATCCGCCCGTCGAACGTGAACGTCCATCCGTCCTTCTCGGCGAGCTCCACTTCCGCGCCCGCGACGCGGCTCCACGACAGGCAAGCCGCGAGGCAGAGCCCGAAACGGACGGCGGCCGACCCTTTGTGTTTGTGCAGGATTTTCACTCAATCACCTCGATTTTCAGGTCAGTGCCTACCAGTGAAAGGTCGCGCCTAGGTTGAACAGGTGAACGGTCTGCTTCTCGGCGGGCAGGAACCCGGGAAGGATCTGCGTGACCGGAATGCCGTTGGCGTCGGGGATCTGGTTGGAGTTGGGCGCGCCCCACCAATCAGTCCGGAAGTTGAAGTAGTCGAAGCCGAGCACGAGACTCGACGTCAGGTGGTGATAGAACGCCGCCGAGATGCCGGTCTGGTACTTGAGGTTGCTGGTGCCCGCATCCGTCTTGTCCTCCGGGAGCAGATCGTCCTTCACACGGCCGATGCCCGCGGAGATCTGTTCATGGCCGAACACCGCCGCCGTCTGCGCGTAGTACCCGGTGAAGTACCGGAAGTTCATGGTGGCGGAGTTGAAGGTCGACGGCGAGTTCTGCAGAGCCACGTACGTTCCGAGGCCCTTGCCTCGAAACGCGGACAGCCCGACACGGAAGATCCCGGCCTCGAGACGCGCGCCGCCGGCGACACCCCAGACCTCGTCGGTCGAGTGGGGATCGTTCATGGTGCCGATCTTCGCGCCGCCGCGCTGGCCCATGAACTGGTACATCCCTTCCGCCTGCACCTTGAACCAGACGGACGGCGTCAGTTGCCGCTCGAACCAGATCGCGCCCTCGGGCCGCGGATAGGGAACGCGTTCCCACGCGCCGAGCAGACGCACCGGATCGTAGAGAGCGACCTTGACGTGAAGGCCGCCAGCCGACGGCGACACGTAGCTGAACCCGGCGGCGTTTCCCGGGCCCAGCGCGCCGGTTCCGATGTGGCCGCAGGTCGGGTAGTAGATCTCGAGGCAGGGGAGGCCGACGCCGAAGTTGTGGCCATAAAGGAAGTCGATCTCGGTCGAGATGCCGCCCAGGATCCCGCCCTGACGTCCGGCGATGAACGATCCCCACGGTCCGTCGATGCCGATCCAGGCCTCGCGGGCGTCGAAGCCCTTCGAGGTGCTCAAGCCGGCGTCGTTGTTTCGATCGCGTGCGTACGTCTGGGAGGTGCCCCACAGGGACATGTAGCTCTTGATCGTCGTCGTTTCGGTCAGCTGGCGCTTCATCCCGAACGCGAGGATCGTCCCCAGGAAGCCGCTGCGGACGCGCGTGCCGAGGAACTTGCCGGCGTAACCCTGATCGTTGGGGAAGCCGGCGGTGAAATACGCGCCACCACCGCCGATCAGTTGGTGGGTCGGGTTGCTGAGCGGCATCCCCGACGCGTCCATGCCTTGCGGGTTGTTGTTCGGCGTCGGCGTCGGGAAGTCGTCGCCCGTTCCGAGCGACATGAACGAGTTGACCCGGCCGTCGGTGAAGAACGTCCAGCCGTCTTTCTCGAACAACACCAGGTCCGCCGACGCCGGGCGCGCGCCAAGGAGCAGCGCGCCGAGCGTGATGCCGCACACCACGCCGCGGCGTTTGACGGAGCTTAGAGTTGTCACCAGGTCACCTCGCGGCAGGAGAGCAGTGGGTTGTCAGAGCCCGCCGAAGCCGCCGGCGCGCACCGGGAGAATAGTGCAGAAGGGGGGGAGCCCCCAAAAACTACATAGCCGTGACGCTCTTGACGGTCAGCACGATCCACTGGCCGTTGTAGGCCGTGGTGAAGTTGAAGCTCGGGTTGATCGTCTTCGCCGTCGCCTCGATGTTCTGCAGGATGATCGGGGCGGCGCAGGTGTTGCCGTCGTTCTGCGTCGGACCGCAGTTCTTGATCATGCTGCAGTTCGAGTCCGCAGCGACGAGGGTGATCTTCGCGGTGCCCTTGACGACCAGCGCGCCAGCCGCGCCCGCCGCCGGCGTGGTGTAGTCCATGCCGTAGGTCGTGTGGTTCTCGGTGCCGGGACCGTCGAGCGAGTTGAGCATGTAGTCCTGGTGGGCGGTCTGGCCCGGGTTCACGACGCGCAGCATGTACACGTTGTACGCGTTGGTGTTGGAGGGCGTCGGGTTGGTCGTGCCCGCCGGGTAGCGCCAGCCGTTCAGCGTCGGCGACGAGCCCGTCGCGTTCATGTCGGTGCCGCCGTTGTAGTTCTTCGACTCGACCTCGCCCTGGACGTGGAGGACGATCGTGTAGCTCGTGTTCGGATCACCGCCGAGGGTGATCGTCTTGTTGGTCGTGAGACCGCCGCTCAGAGCCGGGTCGCTGCTGTTCGCGGGCGGGCAGTTGCCGCTGACCGTCGCGCAAACGGCCGCCTGCGTATCACGCAGGCAGGGGCCGAGCAGCATCGCTCCGTCGAGCACGCCAGCGACGTTGCCCGCGCCGCCGCCGCCCATCGTACCGGCCATACCGGTCGTGCCCGCCATGCCGGTGGTGCCGCCACGACCGGCCATGCCAGTGGTGCCGGCCGTGTTGCCTGCCATACCGGTGGTGCCGCCGCGACCCGCCATGCCGGTGGTGCCGCCGCGACCCGCCATGCCGGGGCCGCCGCCCGTGCCGGCGTTGCTGCCGGCCATGCCGCCCATGCCGTTGCCCGCCGTGCCGGTGGTGCCGCCGCGGCCAGCCATGCCAGGGCCGCTGCCAGCCATGCCCGCCATGCCGGTGGTGCCCGCCTGGCCGTTGTCGCCCGCCACGCCGTTGTCGCCAGCCTGGCCCGAGGTACCGGCCACGCCGTTGTCGCCCGCCTGGCCGGAGGTGCCTGCATTCCCTTGAGCATCGCCAGCCATCCCATGGCCGGCAGTGCCGGTCGTGACGGTATTGCCCGTGTTGTCAGCTGGCAAGCAGCCGACGTACGCGCCCACCAGAATCAGACCAAGGGAAACGAGAACGACACGCTTCATTTGTAAACCCTCCGCACGGGACCAGTTGGGACGCCGGAATTTCCGGCAACTTCTCAGTTCATGGAGTGGCGACACGCATAAGTGACGAATGTCCCTACACGCAGCTCAAAAAAGTAAATGCTCGAACAAAATAACAAAATTAGGTGGTTAGGACTACTGTCCCTACATGAATGTCCGGGTTCCGAGCATTCTGTAGGCTCGTGACCGAAAGGGTTTGTCGGAATGCCGGGGGTCTTGTCAGGGACGAGACCCTGTACGCGGCCGCGTCACGATCGGACGCGTTTAATGATCGCGTGAGGGCGCGCTGTGCGCGCCGCGCATCATCAATAAAACAAAAGGGGCCACCAGTTCTTCATAAGTGACCCGTCGGCGCTCTTCGCGTGGTTGTTGAAGCCCGGGATGCTCTGGCGCCAGTAGACCTGCCAGCCGCCGCCGCAGTCCGGGAACTGCTGCTCGAGCGCGGCGACCTTCGCGGCGCTGTACGGCTCGTAGGCGTCGCGGCCGTTCGGGCCGTCGCCGAGGCCGAAGTGCTCGCAGCGCGAATCGACCATCGCCATGTTGGTCATCTCGCCGTATTTGGTCGCGTTCGGCGGAAACGTCGTGCTGCCGCATCCCTGCAGGAACGGGTTGATGCTCCAGGGCATCCCGTCGGCGTAGACGCCGCTGGCGCTGGTCGCGCTCGGATAGGTGATGCAGGGGGTGGCGCCGACCTTGTCGCAGATCGCTGCCCAGCCGTCGAAACGGACGCCGAAGCGCTTGTCGAAGTCGCGGTTCAAGAACGCGAGCGCGTCGGCCTGCAGCGACGGCAGCGCCGCCCACATCGCTTCGATCTCCCAGCCCCGCACCTCGAGATCGCAGCCCGGCCCGCGCACGGCGTCCAGGTGTGCGAGCCGGACGGTGACGCCGCACAGGATATCGTCCAGGGTGCCGCCGCCGCCGGCGCCGGGCGTGAAGGTGCCGGTGACGGCGGTCTCGGTGCGGT
>DATMZL010000790.1:0-13645 GCA_035607075.1 Polyangia bacterium | reverse complement strand
ATCGATCCGGCCGCGGCGGCGCGGCCCGCCGCAGAGCAGGCCAAGCGCGACGTCGCCGGGCAGGAGGCGTTCGAGTTCTCCGACTCCGTCGCCTCCGACGACGGCGCGGTTGTCGGTCGCGTCTTCTACGGCCTGTCCAGCGGACCGCTCAAGCGCGCGCTGAACGCCGCCCGCCAGGAGTTCCGGCAGACGCTTATGCTCACGCTGGGGCTGCTGCTGATGCTCGGTGTCGCGGCGACCCTGCTCGGCATCGCGATCATCCGCGGCGTCGCGGCGCGCATCACGCGTCCCCTCGCCCACCTGACCGAGGTGACCACCGCGATCGCCGACGGCAGCCGGGACCAGCGCGTCTCGATCTCGACGGAGGACGACGAGATCGGCGTCCTCGGGCGCGCCTTCAACCAGATGCTTCAAGAGCTGGACGGTTCTTACAAGGACCTCGAGCGGCTGAACCGCACGCTCGAGCACCGCGTGGAGGCGCGCACGCGCGAGCTCGGACAGCGCAACCGCGACATGCGCCTGGTGCTCGACAACGTCAATCAGGGATTCCTCACCATGTCGCGCAGCGGGGTCCTCGCCGAGGAGCGCTCGGCGATCGTCGGCCGCTGGCTCGGCCCGTCGCCGCCCAACCAGACGTTCGCGGCTTACCTCGGGCGGCGCGACCGCGCGTTCGCCGAAGCGTTCGAGCTCGGCTGGGAGGTGCTGCTCGAAGGGCTGCTTCCTCTCGAGCTGTGCCTGGCCCAGCTGCCCAAGCGGCTGCGAGTCGACGAGCGCGAGCTCGAGTTCACCTATCACGCGATCCAGGAGGCGCCCAGCCTCACCGCCACGATGCACGGCCTGCCCACCGGACTGCTGATCGTCATCAACGACATCACCGAGCACGTGATGCACGCCCGCCAGGAAGCGGAGCGCGCGGAGCTGCTCGCCATGGTGCAGGGGTTCATGACCGATCGCAGCGGGTTCCTCGCGTTCTTCGACGAGGTCACGCACCTGCTCGACACCTACGGCGATTCCGACGGCGACGTCATCACCCGCAAGCGGGTGCTGCACACGATCAAGGGCAACGCCGGGCTCGCGGGCTTCCGCTTGGTCGCCGATCTGTGCCATCGCGCCGAGGAGCAACTGGCCGACGGAAGCGACGCGGAGGCGGCCGCCACGGCCCGCACGCTGATCGAGCGCTGGCACACGCTGGGCGACACGCTGTCGACGCTGCTGGGCGAGCGGGGCCGCGACGTCGTCGAGGTCCAGGTCGGCAAGCTGTCGGGGCTGATCGATGATCTGCGCAGCGTGGGCGTCCCCGGCCGCATCACGACGCAGCTGTCGGAGTGGACGCTGGAGCCGACGGAGCGCCCGCTGGGACGCCTGGGCCGCTACGCGCGGTCGCTCGCGCAGCGCCTGGGCAAGGGCGAGATTCATGTCGAGGTGGACGGCGGCGGCGTACGGATGGATCCGCAGCGCTGGAAGGGGTTGTGGTCCGAGCTGGTGCACGTCGTCCGCAACGCGGTCGATCACGGCGTCGAGACCCCCGACGAGCGTCGCGCGACGTCGAAGCGGCTGCAGCCGCACCTGCGCCTGCGCACGGTGACCGTCGCCGATCGCTTGATCATCGAGATCGAAGACGACGGCCGCGGCGTGGACTGGGATGCCGTGCGCGCCATCGCGCACAAGAAGGGGATGCCCGCCGCCACGCAAGAGGACCTGACCGCCGTGCTGCTGGCCCCCGACGTGACAACCACCAACAAGGTGACGCTGACCTCCGGCCGCGGGATGGGCCTGGCGTCAGTCGCCGACCGCGTGCGCGATCTCGACGGCGAAATCGCCATCAAGAGCCGCAAGGGCCACGGCACTCAATTCCGTATTTCGCTGCCGCTCAGCGCGGGCGCCCCGATGCGATCGGGACCCGTTCAGGCGGCAGCCGGGAACGTCGCGTGAACCAGCACCACCCAACACTGCGCAGGAGAAAAACAACGTGAAGAAGATCCTCGTCATCGATGACTCGGAGACCATCCGCCAACAGGTCAGGCAAGCGCTGGGCGCCACGGGATACGAGATCATCGAGGCTGTCGACGGCATCGACGGGCTCGAGAAGCTGCGCACGCTCACCGACCTCGACATGGCCCTGTGCGACGTGAACATGCCGCGCATGAATGGTCTCGACATGATCGCCGAGGTGCAGCGCAGCGGTCACAAGATCCCGATCCTGATGCTGACCACCGAGGGACAGCCGTCGCTGATCCGGCGCGCCCGCGAAGCCGGCGCGAAGGGCTGGATCGTGAAGCCCTTCAAGCCGGAGCTGCTCGTCGCGGCCGTGACGAAGCTGATCGATCCGCCCCGCGCCGCCGCCGCCGCTTCGTCCTGAAGCGCGCCGCTCCGGTTCGCGCGGCTCCAGTTGGCTTAACGATTCGAACTATTCAAACAGCAGCGTTTCGCCGGCGCCGGGGCCGTGCTCCGCAGCCTTGCCGGCTTCGATCTTGAAACCAGGCCGCGCCTCGATCTCGATCCAGACCGCCGCCGCGCCGTTCGAGAGCGTGAACTTGAGCGGCTTCAGCTGCGCGCGGGGCAGCGGCGCCAGGTGCTGGCCCAGCAGCACGGCCGGGAGGTTCAGGTAGATCTCCACGCCGCACTTGAGCAGCTCGATCTTGATGCGCCCCAGCAGCTGGTTCGAGAGCTCGCCCACCCAGTCGCGCTGGGTCATGCGATCGCTCGGGAACGAACCCGGTCCAGAGACGGGGTTCGACAGGCCCGACAGCTCCTCGGTGAGCGCCAGGACCAGCGATCCCCGGACGTCGCGGCCGGTGAACCCGATCACCGAACAGAGGAGAAAATCCGGGCTCACGGGCGTGGCGGTCTCTTCCGCCTTTCTCACCGCGACGCCGTAACGGCTGAACAGCTCCTGACACGCCGATGAGGCCACCGATTCGAAGAACTGTTGAGCGTCCAGCTGGGAGTCTTCCATCCTGATCCGGGCATCGGTGCTTCCCCCGACACCTTGAGGCGCCTAAAGACGACGCGCGAAGTTGTCGACCGATAGGTCGTGGTCCGTTTGACCGACTCCATGGCGCTGATGACCGATGCGGCACGCCAGGAGAACGAGATCGCCAGCCGCGTCCAGGCTTCGATCCTCCCCGGCGAGGTCGACGTGGAAGGGCTGGCCATCGCGGCGCAGATGCTGCCGGCCGAGGTCGTCGGCGGTGACTACTACGACATCATCCCCGTCGAGGACGGCTGCTGGCTGGCGATCGGTGACGTGGCCGGGCACGGGTTGGCGGCCGGCGTCATCATGCTGATGGTCCAGAGCGCGGTGCAGAGCCTGGTCCGGCTTTCGCCGAAGGGGAACCCGCGCGATCTCGTGTGCGCGTTGAACGGCGCGCTGTTCGAGAACATCCGCAAGCGAATGAAGCGGGACGAGCACGTGACCTTCTGTCTGGCCCGCTACACGCCGGACGGCGGCCTGATCGTCGCGGGCGCCCACGAGAACATCCTCATCTGCCGCGAGAACGGAACCTGCGACAACATCGCCCCCGCCGGAACCTGGCTGGGCGCGATGGAGGACGTGCGCGACTCGACGCCGGAGACCACGATCCAGGTCGGGCCGGGCGATCTGATGCTGCTGTTCAGCGACGGGGTGATCGAGGCCGACGACGGGCGCGGCCGCCGTTTCGGGCTCGACCGACTGCGCGCGTTGCTGGTCGAGAACCGCGAGCGCTCGCCGCAGGAGGTGCGCAACGCCATCATGGCCGCGTTGCTGCGCTGGACCGAACGCCCCGACGATGACGTGACGCTTCTCATCGTTCGCTGTCACGGCGTTTATTGGGGCACTTGATCGCTCAAGGTCGCGCCGGGTGCCGTCGATTCCAGAAACCGGGACAGAGGGACAAATGACTGCAGCCGCCGCCGTAGCCGCACTGGAGCCGATCGAGGAGTCCGAATTCAGGGCCCGAGGCCAGTTCGAGGGCAACCGCCTCAACGTGTACCTGTGGGGAAACGCCGACCAGCGCGGCAGAACGCTGTTCGACACGTTCCTGGAGACCGCTGACAGGGAGTCCGTCGCGGCCGGCGTGAAAGAGGTCGTCGTCGACTTTCGCGAGCTGATGTTCATGAACTCGGCGTGCCTCAAATCGCTGGTCACGTGGTTGCGCCGCGTGCAAGAGCGGCCGCCCGAGCGTCAGTACGCGATCCGCTTCCTGCAAGAACCCGAGGCGCACTGGCAAATTCGCAGCTTCTCCGCGCTCGTGGCCTTCGGTCGCGGCGTCCTCACCGTCGAGTAACCTGGTGGCGAGCGAAACTCAAACCGTCGACCTGTCGTTCCACCCCTGCTTGGAGAGCGTCACGGCCGTGCGTCGCTTCCTGGAGGTGCACCTCGGGCGATTGATGCCGGACGCGCAGCTGATCAGCCGCATGGCGGTGACGGTTCACGAGCTGCTCGAGAACGCCGCCAAGTATTCGACGGGCGGCGGTTCACGGCTGCGCGTGGAGATCGATCCCACGGTCCCGCGCGCGCTGTCGATCAGCGTGATCAATCACGCCGACCCCCGCCACCTTCCCGATCTGCAGGCCGCGATCGCAGAGCTGTCAGGGGCCGAGGATCCGTTCGACGTCTACCAGCGTTACCTGATGCGCGCGGCGACGCGCGACGAGGGCTCGGGGCTGGGGCTGGCCCGCATCTGCGTCGAGGCCCAGATGGACGTCACGCTGGAGCTGTCCGACCAGGGCATCTGCGTGAAGGCCGTCGCCGCACCGACGGCGTAGCTCCGGTCCCCTCGCCCCGCGAAGCGGGGAGAGGGTTAGGGAGAGGGGTCCCCTCTACTGGATCGGCGTGACGATGGGTGTGATGGGTGTGAGGTTGTCGGTGATCGGTTCGGGTTTCGCGACGGGCGGCGGCGCGACCGAGACGCGGTCGCGCCCCGAGGTCTTGGCGACGTACATCGCGCGATCGGCCCGATCGACAAGCGTGTCGACGGTGTCCCCTTCCTGGTAGGTCGCGACGCCGATCGATGCGGTGACCGGGACGAGGTCGCGGCTCGCGTCCTTCACGGTCATCGCCGCGATCGCGGCCCGGATCCGCTCGGCGACGATGGTGCCGCCTTCCAGATCGGTGGACGGCAGCGCCACCGTGAATTCTTCCCCGCCCCAGCGACCAACGAAGTCCAGCTTCCGGAGCTGTGCCCCCAGCAGCTTTCCGATCGCCGCCAGCACGGCGTCGCCGGTCGTGTGACCTCGCTTGTCGTTGATCAGCTTGAAGCGATCGACGTCGAACATCAGCATCGTCAGCGGCGACTTGTAGCGGTTGGCGCGTTCGACCTCGCGCATCGCCGCCGCGCTGAATGCGCGCCGGTTCATCAACCCCGTCAGCGGGTCGGTCGTCGCCAGCCGCTGCGATTCTTCCATCAGCGCCGCGATACGCAGCGGCCCCGCCAGCTCGCGCGCCACGATCGAGACCAGCTCAGTGTCCTTGGGGTGCGGCGTCTCGCGGGGCGCGAGCGCCACCCTTCCGATCACCTCGGTTCCCAGGCGGATGTCGCGCACGATCGGCGGCGCGCCGGCGGCGTCCGCGTAGGCGTCCTCGTCTTCCACGGCCAGCACGAGCGCCTGCGCGCCGATGGTCGGCGCCAGAGCCTTCCGCGCTTCCTCCTCGCACCGCGCCCGCGCGGCCCGGTGCGCATGCAAGCCGAGACGCTCCGGATCACCGGTGTACACGGCGAGCCAGCGGTAGCTGGTCACGCGTGAGACGAATTGCGACAGCAGATCCAGCAGGCGCGCGAAACTTCCGCACACGCTGAGCGCGCGGACCTCGGCGGCCAGCACCGATTCGAACAGCGCGGCGTCGAGGTGGGCGGCGATGCGGTTGCGCAGGTCGAACTCCTCGCCGCCGTAGACCTGCATGAACGAATCCTCGGGCGGCGGATTGGCGGCGATGGCAGCCGTCAGCGCGCGGACCAGCTCGCCCATGCGGCCCTGGCCCACGTACGCGGCCGCGCCGGCGCGCTCTGCCCAGAAGCGGTTCTGGCGATCGCCTTCCGGGCCGCGCAGGATCACGGGCACGCGTTCGGTGGCCACCTCCGCACGCAGCAAGCGCGTCAGCTGAACGCCCGAGATCCCGGGCATCCAGAGATCGGCGATCACCGCCGCCGGCGGATCGGCGAGCGCGAGGCTGGCGCCCTCGATCGGCGAGGCGGTCACCGTGACCGCGAAACCCTGCATCCGCAGCCGCTCCGCGAGAACGTCGCGCCCGTCCGAGAGGTCGATCAAGATGACCTGCAACGCCGCCACGGGGCACACATCGACGGGTCTTGGAATGCGCTGAAACGCGCGCGGCGCGTCAGCGACGCTGTGCGCGGACCGACTACGGTTGCGTCAGCCTCTACGCGGTCGCGTCGTCGACGGCGGCGTCACGCAGCAGTGGATCTCGGCCATCGCGCTGTCGGCTGGGTTGTAGTTGGGATCGTTGGGCGCGAAGTTGTCGTCGGCGAGCTGGAGGTTCGCCATCTTCGTCACCGTCCAGAGCTTTCCGAACGGCCGCCCGCGGCCGTTGATCTCGATCGCCCGCAGCGTCTCTTCGCCGGTGTTCGTGAACCCATGGCAATACGGTTGAACGATGCGGCGAAAGCCGAGGTAGTCGAACGTCAGCAAGCGCTGGGCGGCGATCGCCTCGCAGATGTCCAGCGCCAGGCTGCGCGGATACGAGACACGGCGCGGCCGGATCATCTGCGTCCCCTGTTCAATGCTTGCAGTCCCACGGCGCCACCACGCAGACGATACCAGCGATCCGAACAACCGCGCTATTGTCTGAATCCGTGGGCAAGGACGACGTCGCGGCCTTCTGCGAAGCGGTCTGGCGCCACGATGCCAAGACCCTGGCGGCACTCGGCCCGCGCGTGGATCCGAACGCCGTCGATCGGTGGAAGCGCACGCCGCTGCTGATGGCCGCCGAGTTCGGGGACCGGGCGCTGGTGGCGCTGCTGGTCGGGCGCGGTGGTGACGTCGACCAGAGTCGCCGCCACCTGACGCCGGTCACGCTGGCGGCCCGGCGCGGAGACCTCGAGACGGTGCGCTTCCTGCGCGACCAGGGCGCCACCATGTCGGTTGTCTCGTGGGTTCACCTCCGCGATCGGCCGCAGGTCGAACGCGCGCTGGCGCGCGATCCCGCGCTCGCGCGCCTCCGCGACGAGCTCGGGACGCCCCTCCTCCATCACGCCGCGGAGGCGCTCGCGCCGGAGCTGGTCGTGCTTCTGCTGGAAAAGGGCGCGAACGTGACCGAGCAGGACGAGAACGGCGAGACCGCGCTCCACCGCGTCGCCGACATGCTGCCCCGCGAGCCCGCGGCGGCGGCGCAAATGGCCAGCTTGTTGATCGATCGCGGGGCGGATCCGAACGCGCGCAACTGGGACGACGTCACGCCGTTGCATCAGGGTGTTCGCCGCCGCAACCTCGCGGTCGTCGAGGTTCTGCTCGCGCGCGGCGCGGACGTGAACGCGCGCGACCGCGGGCGCGGCTCCACGCCGCTGCGTCGGGCGATCTCCGGCACCGGCGCGTCGGGCACGGCGGGCACCCGCGCGCTGATGCTGCCGCTCGCGCGCCTCCTGCTCGAGCACGGCGCGGATCCGCAGGCCCGGGACAAACGCGGCGTCAGCGTGCTCGCGTCCACCCGGGATCCGGACCTGCGCGCGCTGCTCACCCGCTACGGAAAGCGCCGCAGCAGCCGACGCTGATCAATGGACGGGCGCCTGGCGACGGGCGGACAAGAGGCCTTTCAACCGCGACAGCACCACCTCGACGCCCAGGCCCGCATAAAAAGCGACCGCCACGGTGGCGAGGCAGGTCAGCGTTGCCAGGTGCGGACCGCCGACGCTGAGGACCATCACGAGGGCGGTGAGCGGCAGGCGATAGCCGCCCGCGATGCCGCCCGCCGCGCCCGCGGCCCCGGCGAGATCGCTGCCCACCTCGAGCCCCGGCGCGAACACACGGCCGGCGATGTCGCCGACCGCGAGGAACGGCACGAAAACCCCGCCGCATCCACCCGCTGCGACCGCGGCGGTCGTCGCCGCCGCGCGCAGGAAGCAGACGCACAGCAACGTCGACGGAAGCGCGTTCGCGTTCTCGGCCCACAGGATCGCGCCGCCACCCGGGCCGACCGCGGCCGTCGGCGTCGTGAGCCGCGCGAGGATGAGCACCGTCCCTACGATCGCCGTGCCGCCGATCGCCAGCCGCACCGCGGGCGAAGCCGCCCATTTCTTGGCCCGGTTGACGGCCATACCAGCCAGGGAGCTGATGCCACCTGCGAGCCCGCCGATGAGCAGCGCGGTCACCGCCGCCTGCGTGAAGCTCCGGGGTGGCTCTTGGGGCACGATGAGACGGATGAACTGGAGATGGAAGTACGCGGTGATCGCCCAGCCGATGAAGCCGCCCACCAGCGCGGCCGTGCTCCGCTCGATGTTGACGGGCGCGCGCTTTCGGAGCCCGAGCTCGAGCATGAACACCGTTCCGACCAGCGGCGCCGCCATCAGCGCCGACACACCGGCGGCGCCGCCGGCCAGCGCCGCGGGCCTGAGCAATCGCCGCCACCAGCGACCGCGATCGCCGAGGCACGCGCCCGCCGCCACGCCCAGGTACGCCGCGGGCGCCTCCGTTCCCATCGCGCCGCCCGAGCCGACGGTGGCGATGATCGCCAGCGCGCGGATCGGCGCGAGCCGCCAGGGAAAACGCTCTTCCACGCCCTCGCTTTCGATGACGTCGCCGCTGATGTCCGCGCGGATCGCGTCGGGCGAAAATGTCCGCCAGGGATGGGCGCGGCGCGCGTCCTCGCCGCCGCTTCGGCCGAGCCAGTTCAGGACGACCGTCGCGACCGTCAGCCCGAACAGCGGCACGACCACGACGTAAAGCGTGTTCTCGCGCGAGGCGAGGTCCATCCCGACCTTGAGCACCAGCGTCACCCCGACGACGACAAACCCGCCGACGACGCCGCCGAGAACGGCGCCGAGGACCGCGATGCCCAGGCTCGACCAGCGCGCGCCGCCAGCCACGGATCGAATGTGCGCACGAGCCCGCGGAGATCAACGGCGCGCACGGAGTAAGATGGCGCCGGAAACATGAGCCTGATCGTCGATCCGCTGTGGTCGCACCCGGCTCACGTCTCACCCGTCGTCCTGACGCTGCTGGGACACACGGCCGACATCAACAGCATCGTCCTGCTGCCCGACGATCGGCGCCTCGTCTCAGCGGCCGAGGACGGTACGGTTCGCGTCTGGGACATCCGCATGGGTCGCGAGCTCGCGCAGCTCGAGGGGCACACCGCCGGCTCCGTCAACACCATCGCCCTCGCGCCGGACGGCGCGTGCTTCGCCACCGGAAGCGATGACGGAACGGTGCGGCTCTGGGATGCGCGCACGCTGGCGCCGATCCGAACGCTCGAAGGCGGCAGCAAGCCGATGCGAAAGGTGGCCGCGGGCGCTCGCGTGATCGTGGCCGCCAGCGACGACAAGATGGTTTACGTCTGGGAGCGCGCGACCGGGAACCGCACGTTCGTGCTGCCGGGCCACGAGCACTATCTGAACGGCGTGGCCTTGACGCCCGACGAACGGCAGGCGCTGGCGTTCTCGATCGATCACGACATTCGGATCTGGGACCTCGCGACCGGCGAGACGGTCGGGCGCCTTTACGGCGACAAGGCGCCGGTGGCGGTCGCCGGGCGCTTCTACCTCGGCGGCAACAACCTGACGGGAAAGGGACACGTGCGCGTTCCCCAGGTCGCGAAGTTCGTGGGCGACGGCGGGCTGCTCACGGCGGCCCGGGAGCTCATCGTGTGGCGCTTCGACGGCCGCGAGGAGCTCGCGCGGTTCGAGCACGCCTGGCCCATCGAGTCGCTGGACTGCCGCGGCGATCTCGTCGTCACCGGATCGCACGACGTGCAGTTCTTCAGCCTGCGCGAGCGGCGCCGCGTCGGTCGCCAGCGCGGCGTGGAGCGAAGCGTGCGGGCGCTGGCGCTCGACGCCACCGGCCGATCGCTGGTCGTGGGCGGGAACGGCGGGATCCTCGAGGTCCGCGCCGTCGACCTCGCGTCCCAGCACGCGCACATCAGCAACGTCCGCGAGCTCCGCATCAGCGTGCCGGCGGGAACGGTTGCCTCCGGCGACAGCGAGGCCACGACGCGCCTGTGGCGGGCGGACACCGGCGCCCACGTGGCGACGCTGGAGGCGGATCCCTCACCGGGCTCGCGTCCCTTCGTGTTCAGCGACGACGGCGCCCGCCTCGTCACCACTGGCGACGAGGCGCCCCCGCGGCTGTGGGTCTGGGACGCGCGCACCGGCGCGCCGCTCGCTGTCGTGGCGGGAGCGGAGGACGCGGCGGGCGGCAACTTCTACAGCGTCACGGTGCTGCCGGACGGGAAGAGCGCGCTGGCGGCCCCGGCGCACGCGCCGTTTGCGATCTGGGATCTGGAAGGCCGGCGGCCCCCTGCCCCGCTCGACGGGAAGACCCAGCAGGTGTCGACGATCCTGCTGTCCGCGGACCGCACGCGCGTGGTGACGAAGGCGTACTTCAGCCTGCACGGCGAAAACGAGTTTCGCGACAGCACCGATCATCTGCAGGTCTGGGATCTCGCCGGGAGGCGGCAGCTCTGGTCGCAGGCGGCCGACGTCAAGCCGCGAGATGAGTCGCGAGACACCGTACGTTTCGGGGAGCCGGCCGTCTGCGGACAGCACATCGTGTGCGGCGACGGACACGATGGGCGTCTCTGCATCTGGAGCCTCGAGTCCGGGGAGCGCCTCGCCGTCCTGCCGATCAGTTGCGATCCTTACGACGCGGCGGCGATCGACGATCGCCGCGCGATCGTGGTCGCAGCGCTGGAAGGGCCCGAGCCCTACGGGCAGAAGCCCCTGATCCTTGCCACCGTCGACGTCGTCGCGCGCACCGCGAGCGTCAGGAGCTTCGACGCGATCTTCTCGTGCTACGCGCTGGCCGGCGACGGCCTGCTGTTCGCCGGCTCGGACGGCGACACGATCGATCTCGTGCGCACGACCGATCGATCGCCGCCCACGCGATATCGGTGCAGCGAAACGATCCACGCCATCGCGATCGCCGCCGTTGCGCCCGGCGAGCACCTGGTCCTCGTCGCCGTCGGAGAGGGCCGACTCGAAGCGTTGCGCGTCCGCTCCGCGTGAGATGGGAGCACCTCCGTCAGCTTGGCGGCATCGTCGACGCTGCGCGCGAGCGGATCGCGCCCGCCGTAAAAGTGGATCTTGAGAACGTCGCCGCGTGTCGTCGTTTCCCAGTCCATCGTTGAAGCATCCTGACGTTACCCCGAGCGACCGGTCGCGCGAAGTCGTCGACCGTCGCGGCGGACTGACGTAACGTGGTGTTGTGACGTCCCGACGGCTGCGACCGCGCGCTTGGCTTCGCGCCTTCGCGCCGCTCGCGCTTGCTTCGCTTCTGGTCGCCACCGGCGCGGCCAGCGCGCACGCGCAGACGGCACCGGCCGAAGGTCCCGCGTCCGCACCGAACGGCGCCGCGCAGCCGGGCTATCCCCCACCCGGCTATCCGCCGCCCGGCTACTACCCGCCGCCCGGCTACGCGCCGCCCGGCTACTACCCGCCGCCGCCCGGCTACGCGCCCGGTCCCTATCCTGGCTACGCACAGCCTGGCGCATATCCGGGCGTTTACGGGAGGCCGCCGGCTCGCCCCGCGACTCGTTTCTTCCAGCTGATCCCGTACATCGGCATTCACTCGTTTCAGGGGAACGGCGGGGCGATCCTCGGGCCCGGGGCGCGCGCCGGCGGACTGGTGGGCTTCCGGATCGGCGACCACTTCTCGATCAACGGCGAGGTCACGATCGACATCGTCAATGCGAAGAGCTTGCCCGGCGAGGACACCTACAGCGAGGAGGACCTGTCGTTCGGTCTGAGCCCGCTCGTCGCGTTCCCCGTCGCCAGCGGCGTCGAGATCGCCCTGGGTCCCAAGTTCGGCGGCTGGGTCGCCGATTACTCTCAGACTTCGCTCACGCGCGCCAATGGAGGCGGATCGTATTCGGGATACGATCTCGGTGCGAACGGTGCGACGTTCGTTCAGGTCGGCCGCAAGATCTGGCTCGGCGGCCTGATCAGCTTCGACCTGCGAACGTATGGGTCCAGCTGCTTCACGCCGTTCGCGGGTCACGAACGCTGCGCCACGACCGACCTTCCGACCTCGGACAAGGTCTTCGCCCTCGCCGCCCTGCTGATGTTCTCGCCTTAAGCGGCAGCGGCGGCGGACACGTCGATGCCGCGCGCGGCGAAGGGCGCGACGACACGCGTACGCAGCGAGCGCTCAGCGATCTCCAAGTAAGCCTGCGAGCCGAGCCATCCCAACGGGTGCCCGTCGCTCGCGGGCGACAGCGGGCGCCGCGCGAGCTGCGCCCACAGACGCCGGATCTCGCCGATCGCCGCCTCGGCGGTCCGGCGCACGAACGTCACGCCGTCGCCGGCGTCGAGCTGCGGCAGCGCCCAGTCGAGGAAGCTCCACCCGACGACGCCGTGGGCGGCCTCGTCCCGGACGATGCGGCCAAGCACGGCGTGCGCCAGCGGATGCGTGGCGCGCATCCACGCGCCGTGCAGCAACGGAATCGACAGCGCCTCGCCGACGCAGAAGTTCCGGACAACCAGCTCCGTCGCGCGAAGCAGCGGCGGCAGTGCCGGGTTCGCGTCGGCGCAGATCGCCGAATCGGCGTAGCGGAGCTCGGCGCCGCCGCCGAGCGCCATCGCCATCCGCGCGCACAGCTCGACATGAACGATCTCGTCGAGCGGGAAGCGCGAAAACGCCGCGATCAGATCCAGTGGCGCGCACGCCTCGACGAGTGCGCGCAGCGTCGACGCGCAGGCCGCGGCGGTGCGGTGCTCCTGGAAGGCGGCGCCCGTCCAGCTCTGGCGGGCGGCGGCCAGCACCTCCTCGGTGTAGTCGCGCGGATCGAGAGTGTCCCAGGGCATCGCCTCGACCTCCGGGCGCGCGCCCCGGTAACGGCGCTCCCAGGTGCCGCCGAGCATCTCCAATTCGAACAGCCGCGTGTCCGGCGCCGCCTCGGTCACCGGTCGCCTTCCGCACCCTGCGCGCCGTCGCCGGCCGGCGCATCGGCCGTGTCGCGCGCGGAATCAGACGTCGCGTCGTCGCCTGGCGCCGGGCACTTCTCCGACGACATGCCGCGCGACGACGGCTCGCCAACGCAGGCGCTCGGGTAAATCGCCAGGTTGCACCCGGGAAGCGCGGCGCAGAACGCGAGCGTGATCGTTCCGGCGCCCAGTCGGGACACGAGGAGCTTCCTGCGCATACCCCGATTGTGCCGCATGGGACGTCCGGCGCGAAAGAGGCCCCGATCACCGTCCTGCGGAGACCGCTGCTGCGACCGTATTTGTCATACCTGGCGCGTAACATCTACTGATGAAGATCGAGACGCTCGAGGCCTACAACGTACCGACCGACATCCTCGAGATTTGGAAGACCGAAGTGGGTGGCGACCTGCTGCCCGTGCAGGAGAGGGCCGTCAAGGAGTTCGGCCTGTTCTCGGAGACGAACCTGATCGTGTTCTCGCCGACGTCGTCTGGAAAGACGTTCGTCGGAGAGATGGCGGCCGTGAAGGCGGCGCGGAGCAACACCAAGGTGATCTACCTGGTGCCCCAGAAGG
>DATMZL010000954.1:0-3013 GCA_035607075.1 Polyangia bacterium | reverse complement strand
GCTCGGGGTTCGTCGGCGGCCACTGCATCGCTCAGCTCTTGCGCGCGGGGCATGACGTCCGCACCACGGTGCGGAGCCTTTCGCGCGAAGGCGACGTGCGCGCCATGGTGAAGGAGGGTGGGGCAGACCCGGGAGACCGGTTGACGTTCGCCGCCGCCGACCTGACGGCAGACAGCGGCTGGCCGCAAGCGATGGCGGGCCGTGAATTCGTCCTGCATGTCGCGTCGCCGTTTCCCGCGCGCGACCCGCGGCGCGAGGACGAGCTGATCACGCCGGCGCGCGACGGAACGTTGCGCGTGCTGCGCGCGGCCCGCGACGCCGGCGTGAAGCGCGTCGTCGTGACGTCATCGTTCGCGGCGATCGGTTACGGGCACCCGCCGCGCGCCACGCCGTTCGACGAGACCGACTGGACCGACACGACCAGCCGCGTCTCCGCCTACGTGAAGTCGAAAGCGCTGGCCGAGCGGGCGGCGTGGGACTTCATCTCGGCGGAGGGCGGCCGGCTCGAGCTGGCGGCAGTCAATCCGGTGGTCGTGCTGGGACCCGTGCTCGGACGGGACTACGCGAGCTCCGTCCTGCTGATCCGCCGGCTGCTCGACGGCGAGATTCCCGCGTTGCCGCGCCTGACGTTCGGGATCGTCGACGTGCGCGACGTCGCCGACCTGCACCTGCGCGCGATGACCCATCCGGCGGCGGCGGGCCAGCGCTTCCTGGCCGTCGCGGGCGACTTCATGCCCGTGGTCGGCGTCGCCTCCGTGTTGAAGACGCGCCTGGGCGAGATTGGCCGTCGCGTTTCGACACGCGAGGCGCCCGACTGGGTGATCAAGGTTGCCGCGTTGTTCCTCGCCGAGGCGCGCGCCAGCGTCCACGACCTTGGAAAGACGAAGAACGCGACCAGCGCGAAGGCGAAGCGTGTGCTCGGGTGGACGCCACGCTCCCGGGAAGATGCAATCGTCGCGACCGGCGAAAGCCTCGCTCGCCTTGGGCTGCTGAAGTCGTCGCGAGGACCGACGCAGGGTGATCACTGACAGCCGATGGCTGGTCGGTCCATTGTTCCCTGCACAGGGGGGGCGGGCCGGTATACGTTTCTCCCGGAGATGAGCGTTAACCCCGTCGGCCGCCCGTCCAACGGCCTCGCGACCGGCGAGGCCGAGTACCGGAGGCTCGCCAACGCTCTGCCGCAGATCATCTGGACCTGCGACGCCCAGGGCCGCCTCGAGTGGGTGAACGATCGATGGTTGGAGCTGACCGGCCTCACCGAAGAGCAGTCGCTGCACGCCAAGGGAGCGCTGGAGGCGGTCCACCCGGACGACCGGGAGCACGTCCAGCAGCGGTTTGCGTCGGCGATCGCCAGCTCGAGCCCGGGCGAGATGGAGTACCGGATTCGAACCCGGGAGGGCGACTACCGCTATCACTTCGGCCGGGTCGCCCCTGTCAGGGACGACCGCGGCGTCATCATCCGCTGGGTGGCGGCGGTCTTCGACATCCACGACCGCCGGCAGGCCGAGGACGCGCTTCGCGAATCGGAGCGACGGTTCGAGACCGTATTTCGCGTCAACCCCCTGCCGGCAGCGCTCACGCGCTTCTCGGACGGGACGTGGCTGAACGTCAACGACGCGTTCCTCAAGATGAGCGGTTTCACGCGCGAGGAGATCGTGGGCAAGACATCCATCGAGCTCGGGTTCCTGACCCCCGAGCGGCGCGCCCGCGTCCTGGGGCCCTTGCAGCGGGCCGAAGAGGCGCGCTTCGAGGTCGTGCTTCCCACCAAGAACGGACTTCTGCTGACGCTCGAGATCGTCAGCGCGCGCATCGACTTCGCCGGCGAGCCCTGCCTCATCAACGTGGCGACCGACGTGACCGAACGCCGCGCCGTCGAGGATGCGATGCGGAATAGCGAGGCGCTCGCGAGGGCCCACGCCGACGAGCTGGAGGCACTGATGGACGCCGTACCAGCCGTCGTCTGGATCGCGCAGGATTCCGAATGTCGCGAGGTGCGCGGCAATCGGACGGGCCGGGCGCTGCTGCGCATGGACAGCGCGCCGAACCTGTCGAAGACGCAGATCGATCCGTCGGCGACGGGACACTTCCGCGTGTTCTCGAACCAACACGAGTCCCGGCCCGATGAATTGCCGCTGCAGCAAGCGGCGCGCGGCGTCGAGCTGCGGAACTACGAAGAAGAGATTCACTTCCAGGATGGACAGATCGTTCACCTGTTTGGCAACGCCGTCCCGCTGCGCGACGCCGACGGGAAGCCGCGCGGATCGATCGGGGCATTCCTCGACGTGACGCGGCTGAAGCAGGCCGAAGCGGCCATGCGTGAGGCCGATCGGCGCAAGGATGAATTCCTGGCGCTGCTCTCGCACGAGCTGCGCAACCCGCTGGCGCCGATCCTCACCGCCGCCGAGCTGATGCAGCTGCACGGCGATGTGGCGACGCCGCGCGAACGCGAGGTGATCATCCGCCAGTCCCGGCACCTCATACGCCTCGTCGACGATCTGCTGGACGTATCACGCGTGGCGCGCGGCAAGGTCACGCTCGCGAAGAAGCGCGTGGAGCTCGCGACAGTGGTCGCGAAGGCCGTCGAGGCGACGGTGCCGTTGCTCGAGGAGCGGCGGCACCAGCTCGTACTGTCCGTTCCGGCGGCGGGCCTGGCGGTCGACGTCGACGAGGTGCGCCTCACGCAGATCGTGAGCAACCTGCTCACGAACGCGGGCCGCTACACGCCGTCGGGCGGGCGGATCGAGGTCGTCGCCTTCCGGGACGGCGGTGCGGTCGTGCTGCAGGTGCGCGACAACGGGATGGGCATGGACGCGTCGTTGCTCCCGCAGGTGTTCGACATGTTCGTGCAAGGTCCGCGCGAATCCAATCGCGCGCAAGGCGGCCTGGGCCTCGGCCTCTCGCTGGTGCGAACGCTGACCGAGCTTCATGGTGGGACGGTCGCGGCCGACAGCGAAGGGGCGGGCCGCGGAAGTACCTTCACGGTGCGCTTGCCGGCGTCCGCGCCTGTCGCGGC
>DATMZL010000901.1:0-2686 GCA_035607075.1 Polyangia bacterium | reverse complement strand
GCGAGGTTCACGTAACCCGCGTGCGGGCACTCCACGCCCTTGGGCATCCCCGTGGTCCCGCTCGTGTAGAAGATCGCCGCGAGGCGCTGCGTGGGGTCATCCAGCCAGTGTGGCGCCACGCGCGGGGACTTTCTCTCCGGCAGCGCCATGACGTTCAGGGTCGGCAGGCCGCGGAACTGGTCGGCTCCCTGCGTGAGCACGACGACGGGACGAGCGTCCTGCAGCATGTGGCTGATCAGCGGGTCGGGCAGGGCGGCGTCGAGGCACATGAAGGTTCCGCCCGCCTTGAGAACGCCGAGATGAGCGGCGACGATCTGCCAGTTGTCCTGTGACATCGCCACGGCCACGACCTGGTCGGGGCCCGTGAGGAAGGGAGCAACGGCCGCGGCGACTTCCTCCGCTCGCCGTTCGAGCTCGGCGAAGGTCAGCGATTCGCCGGTGCGCGGAACCTGCAGGGCCGTGAGATCGGGAAACCGCGCGGCGGAGCGACTGAAGACCTCCGTGAGCCACCGGACTCCTTTCTGATGCGGCACGCTCACGAGGCTGCGCTCGCCGAAACAATCCGTGAGACCAAACGAAAAAATGTCCATCACCGCCGCTATTGTCGCCCCCCGATACCACCTCCAAACCAAGAATGTCAGAACGAAGATCAGCACAAGGACGATCGCGATCGCGGCTATGACAGGCATCTAAGCCGTGGTCTCAGTCAAAGTATCGTTGCAGCGGCCCTTTTCGGCGGGTGTCCAGCGTCGCGCAATGAAACCCGCCTCCCAGCAACTGCGCGTGCCGCAACTTGAGGGGGACGACGTCGAGCCCCTTCTTTTCCAGGAGCCCGATCAGGGCCCGCTGATCGCGATCCACGACGACCGTGTTCGGATTGATGCTGAACGCGTTCATGTCGATCCAGTCACTGCCAATCAACGCGGACTGATCGTCGCCATGACCGCCCACGTTCTCCATCGGCGGGCTGTAGATGATTTCCCATTGCTTGAGCACCGCGGGCAACGTGTCATGGCGGACGCGAGCTGGATTGCAGAGAAGCAGGCCCGGGCGCAGAGCGACCAGCGTCGAGTCGATGTGACTGCCGTAATAGACATCTTTGAGGTAGTGGACCCGAAAGTCCTTGCCCAGGATCGTCTCCAGCCATCGCCCCCCCAGCTCGTTGCCCGTGGAGCTCACCAGATAGATCAGATCCCGTCCCAGACGCAGGACGTTGGCGGCATCGAACGCGGGTTCGTCGTTGCGAGGCGTCGGCTTGTCCAGGTCGACCTCGAAGAGCGAGTCCAGGAGCATGGGTTTGGGGGCGCTGTACCACCGGGCGCCGGATCTCAGGTAGTCCAGCAGCAGCGCGCGATAGCTGAATGTCTCCTGGTGGCGACTGCGAATGACATTCGGCGTTTCGATGATCTGATCGCCGACGACCAGCAAGACGTCGCGAGGACAGTAGTTGTAGAAGCCCTGGGCCTCCCAATGGATCGTGGAAAACGGTCGCTCGTGCCGCCAGGTCTCGGGGCGTTTGACGGTCGCGCCGGATTGCCTCAGGACGTCGATGAACCGGCTCAAGTCCTCCTCGGTCTCATCGATGATTCGCTGGGCGAAAGGACCGCGCGGGATGTCGGCCAACGGGCGTGAAAACTCTGCGACCTGCGTGCTCCGGTCTGGTGAAGGGAATCGCGCGTTCAGCGGATTGCCGACGATGACTTCTTCCAGTGGATCCCACTCCGTGCAACTCCAGACAATCGACATTGTGTAAGGGACCTCCTTCCTGGCCCGTTGCGATCACAGCTCTGCGTCGGAGAAGAAGTGCTCCATCGTGACGAGCTTGCCGGCGGCGCGCGCGCGGTCATAGACCCACTTGCCAACAGCCAGATCGAGGACGCCGAGGCCAAAAGGCGAGAACACGACGGGCCGAGCGCGATCAACCGCGCATCGTCCAGCGATGACCCCAGCGAGAGAGCCGGCAACGAAATCTCTCGTCCCCGTGAGTTGCTCCGTCAGATGTAATGACGTGTCCTCGCGCATGACATGGTCCAAGTCGTCGACGATGTTGAAGGCATCCACGACGACCGCGGGGGCAAGGTCGCGGAGAGAGATGTGCAGAACGACCGGCCGATGCGCGAGAAGCTGCGGGTCGTGGACATGCGGGCGAGACGCCACCGTCGCAAACAGCACCAGGTCGCTCGTCTTCAGCAGGGCTGGCGTGTCCTGCGCGATGCGAACGTCAATGTTTCGCTGCATGGCCCGTGCGCTCGCGGCAAAGCGTTCGGCGCGAGAGGGATCGACGTCGAAGAGCTCGACGGTGTCGATCTTCCACTCGGTGCCGAGGAGGAAACGAAGAACGTATCTTGCGATGAGCCCCGTTCCCACGATGCCGAATGTGTGCACGTGATGATCGCCGGACCGCAGGTGCGAGGCCGCCAGAACGGCCGACGCCGCAGTGCGAGCCGCGGAAATCACCGACCCTTCGAGGCACGCAAACGGGTAGCCGAACTCATGGTCGTTCAGCAGGAGGACGGCCGAGGCGCGAGGGAGTCCCCGTGCGACGTTGGCCGGATAGCTCGCCACCCACTTCAATCCGGACGTGCTCCACGGGGTGCCGAGGTGGCTGGGCAGCGCGATGATTCGACAATCCGGCCGATCTGCGAAGCGCATGAAAACGCTGCGCGGGTTGACGCCTCGGCCTTCG
>DATMZL010000487.1:0-2378 GCA_035607075.1 Polyangia bacterium | reverse complement strand
CTGGAACCAGTGCCCGCCCGGCCCGAGCGCCTTGCCCTCGTCGCCGCCGGGAACGAAGTCGTGCGTCATCCCGGTGATGCCGACGACGTAGTCATCGGACGTGTGCGAGTGCGCACCGGCGCGACCACCGGCGGGGACCTTCAGCAGGATACCGACCGGCTGTCCCTTCTTCTTGAGGTCGCCGAACACGACCGAGAACGACGGTCCCTTCCCTTCCTTGTCATTCGGATCCATCGGCTCGAACTTCACGTCCGCGGCAGGCGTCACCACGATCTCCTTCTTGGCCGCTGCGGCGAACACGCCGCCAGCAAAACCGAGACCGGCGGTGACAACCGGCATCACCACGAACAACAACGTCTTCGTCATCTTCATGGGGGGCTCCCTTCCAGAGGTTGAATTTCGCGCGCAGTATGCAGACGGTCCCGCGGCTGAGCAAGCGCCGAATGCGCGGCTTCCGTGCTAGGAAACCGGTCATGTGCAGGAGCATCAAGACGCTGTTCAACTTCTCACCACCCGCCACCGACGATGAGGTCCACGCCGCGTCGCTGCAGTTCGTCCGCAAGCTGTCGGGCTTCACGGCGCCGTCGAAGGTCAACGAGATCGCCTTCAACCGCGCGGTCAAGGACGTCTTCCACGTCGCGCGGCGCTTGGTCGACTCGTTGACGACGACGTCGCAGCCGCGCAACCGCGAGGACGAGGCGGCGAAGGCGCGGGCGCGGTCCGCCCAGCGCTTCGGCGCGCGCAACTAGAAGCGGCGAACCGCTACGTCGTCATCGACGCGCGAACGCGCTCGCGCGTGAAGAACATCAGCATCAACGCCGGATACGGCGCATACACGATCACGTTGACCACCGCGAACGTACCGCCGACGAACGCGCTCATCGGCCCCAGCGACGGCATCGGCGCCTGCCCCTCCTGCGGTTTGATGTGCGACAGCGAGTCGAGGAACGCCGCATAGCCGGGCGAAACGATCAGCATCGAGATCGCAACCATCAGCCCCACGCACACGAGGCCGGCCGCGCCCCAGTAGACCGACCAGCGGCACGCCCAGGCGCGATAGCGAACCTGACCGATCCCGATCACGAGCAACAGGATCGACATGACGAACAGGATCATGCTCTGCAGACCGAACCCCTGATACACCTTCGCCAGCGGCTGCATCATCGCAGCCGCCGCCGCGGCGTCCGCCGTCTCGCCGGCCTGGCTGCCCAGATCGGAGACCATGCCGGCCGCAAGGCTGAACAGAACGCCGACGGCGCTCGACAGCAGGATCAAGCTCGCGAAGATGATCGACAGCACGCCGAAAACTTTCGGCGCGCCCGACCGCTCGTGCGGCTGCAACACCGGAAGCTCGGGCGGCCCCTGCGCCAGATCTGACGCCGGCGGCTGATAGGGGCTGCGCAGATCAACAGGTGTATTCATGGCGCGCGAATTATCGCACGTCCGCCTCCTGTCGGATCGGTGACGCTTCATTCGCGACCCTCCCCGCGCGCTCCGGGAGTAGACTTTTCCTCCGGACGAAAGGAAGGGGAACGCGATGTCCATCTTTGCCAAGAAGCAAGACTGGGATCAGAAGGACAACAAAGCGGCGGCGGCGGACCATAGCTCGACGCCCGCGCCCGCGAGCGCGCCGCGCGGCAACAACAGCTACGGGATCGCGGAGGCGATCCAGCTGCTCCGCGGTCTGCCGGTCGATCAAAATCCCGATCTGGTCGTGCGCGTCGTTCGCGCGACGCTCGCATCGCTGAGCGTGCACCTGTCCGACATCATCGAGGACGCGACCAAGAAGCAGAAGAACACGCAGGATCGGATCGCGTCCGAACACACCAAGGTCGCCGATCTCGAGAAGCAGCTCGCCGACCATCGCAAGGAGATCGCGGCGCTCGAGGCCGACCTGAAAGAGACAACGACGGTCAAGGACCGGCTGCAGATGGCCGAGAAGTCGGCGGCCGCGCCCACCCCTCTGCGCGGCGTGCCCGCCCCGCACACGACCACGCTGCTCGGCGGCAGCAAGGCGTCCGAAGAAGCCGCTCACAAGGATTAGCCGTCCCGCGCGAAGCGCACTCACATGAACATGTGAGCCGCCGCCCGCGCGCGCGGCTCACGGATGGCCGTCTTCGTGACCGACGCCGGCCAGGAAACGTTCCACCTGCGCCAGCAGCTGTCGGGTGCCGACCGGACGCAACAACAGTGGGATGCCGTGCAAGTCCTCGACGGCGCCCGCCAGCGCGACGATCGGGATGAACGCCGTGCGCGGGTGCCGCTGCAGCAGCTCGATAAGCTGGCGTCCGCTCAGCCATTTGATGTCCAGGTCGATCACGATCAGGCTCGGCACGGTCTGCATCAGCACCTGCGCCGCTTCCAGGCCGGTGGCGACC
>DATMZL010000007.1:0-5187 GCA_035607075.1 Polyangia bacterium | reverse complement strand
CGGGCGCTGAACAACCCGTTCAGACGTTCTGACCGTTCGGCGCGCCGCCGGCGCCGAATCACCGACGGAAGACGCCGTCGGCGCGGTGGCCCGCCTCTTGCGATGGGGGCGCACATGCGCAAACCAACGGTCGCCATCCTGGGCGGAGGCGTGGGCGGGCTCAGCGCCGCCCACGAGCTCTCCGAGCGGGGCTTCGACGTGACGGTCTACGAAGCGTCAGCCGGAGCGGGCGGCAAAGCCCGCAGCACCTTCGTGCCCGGCACGGGCAGCGACGGACGCCGCGACCTGCCGGGCGAACACGGGTTCCGGTTCTTCCCGTCGTTCTACCGGCATCTCCCCGACACGATGGCGCGCATTCCGTATCGCGGGAACCCGAACGGCGTGCGCGACAACCTGACCGCGACGTCGCGGACGCGGCTCGCCCGCATCGACGCCCCCGCCTTCGACGTCATCACGCGCTTCCCGTCGACGATCGCCGACATCGCCCAGATCGCGCGCACGATCATGCTGTCCGATCTGGGCCTGCCGTGGGGCGACGTCATTCACACGACGGCGCTGTTCCTGACGCTGCTCACGACGTCCCGCGAGCGGCGGCTGGCCGAGCACGAGCCGACGCGGTGGTGGGACTTCATCGACGCCGACCGGCGCTCGACGGCGTTCCAGCGCTACTTCGCCGAGATCGCGGTCCGCTCGCTGGTGGCGATGTGCCCGCGCCGCGCCAACACGCGAACCATCGGCACCATCGGGATGCAGATGTGGATCGATCACGCGCGCCCGGGCACCGCGGTCGACCGGTTGCTCGACGGTCCGACGCACGACGTGTGGATCGATCCCTGGCTGGATCACTTGCGGGGCCAGGGCGTCCGCTTCGTCTTCAGGGCCCGCGCCGTTCACTTTCACTGCGAGGGTGGCCGCATCGCGCACGTGGACGTCGAGACGCCGGAGGGTCTCCGCCGCGTCGAGGCCGATCACTACGTCGGCGCGCTGCCGGTCGAGCGGATGCGACCGCTGATGACGGACGCGATGAAGGAAGCCGACCCGCAGCTCGCCGGTCTGGACCACCTCGCCACCGAATGGATGACGGGCGCGCAGTTCTTCCTGAACCGGTCGCTGCCGGTGGTCCCGGGCCACATCGTGCTTGTCGATTCCCCCTGGGCGGTGACGGCGGTTTCGCAGGCGCAGTTCTGGCCGCGCACCGACCTCCGCGCGTTCGGCGACGGACGCGTGCGCGGCGTGCTGTCGGCGATCATCTCGAACTGGGACGTTCCCGGGGCGTTCGTCGGCAAGCCGGCGCGCGACTGCAACGTCGAGGAGATCCGCGCCGAGCTGTGGGCGCAACTGGTGGCGCATCTCGGACGGTCGGGCACGGGCCTGCGCGACCGCGACCTGGTCACCTGGACGCTGGCCGACAGCATCGAGTTCTCCGGCGGGCGGCCGCATAACCGCGAGCCGCTGTTCATCAACACCGCCGGATCGTGGCGGCATCGCCCCGACGCGGTGACGGGAATCGAGAATCTGTTCCTCGCGTCCGACTACGTCCGCACGCACACCGACATCGCGACGATGGAGGCCGCGAACGAGGCGGCCCGGCGGGCGACGAACGGCATCCTGCAAGCTTCAGGCGTCGCGGCGGCGCCGTGCGAGGTGTGGGAGCTGCGCCCGCCGCGCGTGTTCGAGGAGTTGCAGCGACTCGATGCCCGGCGGTTTCGCGACGGGGCGCCGCACCTGCTCGCGCCCGCGCTGGGCCGTCACACGCCGGCGGTGCACGCCCTGGTATGATCGCGCGCGCCCATGCTCGCGCGTCTCGTCGCCGCCCTCGATCGTGGCCTCGGGCGGGAAGCCGCCGGCGAGCCTCCGCCTCCGTGGCTGGGCTGGCTGGCGGTCGCCCTGCTCCGTCACCGCGTACGCCAGCGCTGGCATCGCGACGTGGTCGCGAAGCTGCCGGCTGACGGAGGCGACGACGAGGACCGAGACGTCCCGGGGATGCCCGGATGGAAGTATTACTTCCACGGCATCGGCTGCTGCCTGACCGGTCCCGACGGTGAAATCCTGGACGTGGACAGCCGCGACGAGCACGCCGCCGTCATCGATCCCTGGTTCTTCACCAGGCGAATGAAGAGCCTGCGCCAGAGCGGCGTCGTCGAACGGTCGCTGTGGCGGTGGTTGCCGCACGAGGGATTGATCGGAAACGCGTGCAAGGAATGGCTGCGGGTCGGCGCGCTGGTGCCGTTCCAGGGCGAGCACCTGTTTCAGCTCGCGGAGCCGCTGGAGACGCGCGCTGACGCGGTCGCCGCGCAAGACATGGCCGACCAGCCCACGATCGATCGGTGGTCGCGCGCGCTCGGCAGCGTCGAGTCGCCCGCCCTCGTGGCTGCGCATCGCGCGTGGTTGAAGGACCTCGTCTTCAGCGCTGACGGCGCGCGCGCGACGGACGCGCTGGAAGGCGCCGCCGAGGTCCTGTCCGAGGCGGACCTGCACGACACCTGCGTGCGCATCATTGGTGGCCACATCGGTCCGGCGACCGGGAAGGCGATCGAGATCCTGCGCGCGCGCGGCGCGCGCGATGTCGTCGTGGATGTAGGCCGGCTGCTCGATCGCCTCTCGCCAACCGACGACCGACCCTATCCGGCGTACCAGGCGCTGGCATACCTGTTCGAGCACACGTCCGATCCGGCCGCGATCGCGCCGCTGTTCCAGCGGTTCAGCGCGGTCGAGCGCGCCGCCGGCTTCCTGGGGAATCCGTTCCTCGGCGACTACGCGGTTCTGGCGCTGCGCTTCTTGCCCGACCGGGCGATGAACCTGGTTCGCCGCGCGCTGCGTTCCGACACGCCCGTCTGCGTCTCGGACGTCGCCGGGCTGCTGGCTGCGATCGACATGCCGTGGTGTCACCGCGAGCTCGCGGCCGCGCTGGAGGCGGAGACTCCTGCACGCGCCTATCTGCTGGAGGCCCTGCGCCGGAGCAGCGGCGACCTGGCCGCCGCGCGCGCGGAACGCGCCTACATTCCACCGCGGCGCGCCCCGGGTGGAATCGGCTTCACCTACGAGGAGGTGCTGGACCACAACGTCGCGGAGGCGTTCGAACCCGCGCTCGAGAAGGCACGCCTGCTGGCGGAGGCGATCCGCGCCCGCTACCCGCCGGACTGGACGGGTTGAAGCGGGCGCGCCACGCGCGCCGGCGAAGAGTTACTTCGTTACCGGATGCTTGTGCGCCAGCTCGAGCCGTTCCTTGACGCTGAGGATCTCCGCCAGCGTCGCCTCGAGCTTGACGATCTCGTCGACGCCCGCCTCGATCTCCTTTTCGAGCGCGATGTTCTTCGCCTTGATGCTTCCGATCTTCGCCTCGAGATCCGCCTGGTGCGACCGGGCGTCGTCGATGATTTCCGAGACGTTCATCTCCAGCGACGTCAGCGTGGTCGTGATGACCGTCGCCACGAGCTCCGGGTTCTGCTCCGTGGGCAGCGAGCGCATCAACTGAATCGCGCGATCGATCCCGAACCGCAGCGGCGGCGCGTGGTTTACGGCAGGCTTGCTCGGCGAAGACATTCCGGACGCGGCTCTATTTTAACTGAACCTCTCCCCCGCAGGGGATCTCGATCGACTCCTGCGGCCCGCCACTCCCGATCTGGATGACGTGCGCGCCGCACCGTAGATGTAGGGCTTCCCCGCCATCCGCCTCGTTCGTTTTGACGCGACGACCGTCCACGAAGATTCGGTGCCCGGAAGCGCGAGACGGGAGCACGACGGTCCCCATGTCGTCGCCGTCGTCGTGCACGACCCTCGCGGGAGGCGCTTCGGGCCCGGCCTTTTCGGCGACGGCGGGCGCTGCCGCCGGTGCCTGCGCCTGATCGCTCTGCGGCTGCGGCGGCTGCGACGCCGCCTGCGCGGCATCGACATCGCCCGACGGAGGCGGATCGATCGGAGGCGTCGCCGCAGGAGCGACGATGGGAACCAGTGCGACCTTGGGCGGCCGTCTCGTGGCGGTGACGATCACCATCGCCGTCGCGATCACCGCGGCCGCCATCACGAGCCGCAGGCCCCACGGACCGGAGGGCTCTTTCGGTTCAGGCGGGCCGGAAGACGCCTTCGGCGCACGCGCGACGCGCGCGTCGGCTGGCACCGGCGGCGGACGGACGGAGGCGGCCCCTCGCTCGGGTACCGCACCGTGGCTCGACGGCAGCGCGCTGGCCGGAGGCGGCGGCGCACTGGCCGGAGGCGGCGCGGCTGCCGGCGGCGGCGCGATGGCCGGCGCTGACGCCATCGACGAAGCCGGCGCGCTCGTCGCCGCGGCGGAAGCCGGCCGCCGCGCGAGGATTCGCACCATCTTCGAGGCATCGGAGCTCGCGTCCAGCCGCAGCGCCTCGTAGAACCATTTCTTGGCGTCCGCATCGTCGCCCGCCCACATCGAAAGTTTCCCGAGCACGAACGACGCGAACGCCAGCAACGGGTCGCGCCGTTTTGCCCTCTGCGCGATCTCGCGCAACGCCTCCTGATCCGAATCGGTGGGGATCTCGCGATAGCTGCACGCCTTGGCCCAGGTCGCGTACAGCAGGTACTCGAGGGAGTCCGGTTGCAGATCGGACGCGCGTTTCAGCTCGATCGCCGCCGACGCGTTCTTCCCTTCGCGAACCAGCGCGATGCCCTTCTGGAACGCTTGCTCGGCCGCCATGCGCGTCGCGTGCGCCTCGGCGGCCGCACCGTCGCTGGCGGCGCGGCCTTCGTCTGCGGCGGCGGCTGCGGCGGGCGGCCGTGGCCCGACGACCACCACCAGCCCTTCGGGGCGCGCGGCGACGATGGCGGCGACCTTCGATCGGTCGACGGACAATCGCAGCTCCGCGAGAATCGCCGGGCTGATCTCGAGGGAAAATGAGCGCGGCGGCCGTGCCGCCGGGGGCGAGGGCTCGAACGACCATTCCGACTCGGTCCGCTGCAGCGATCGGGTGATGACGCCGCAGACCTGTTCCGCCAGACCCTTCTCGACCTGCTCCGTCGTCAGGACACCGAGGCTGACCGCGACCTCGCCGAAGCGCAGCGGGTTGTTCCCCGCCGCCGCGCGCGTCATCTCGTCGATCACCCGCACGAACTGATCGTTCGAGATCACCCCCCTGCGCATCAGAAGGCGGCCGAAGGTCTCGCCCGGCGCATCGTCTTCCGCGAACAGCGGCTTGCCGCCGTCGAAGTGGATCTGCG
>DATMZL010001148.1:0-2588 GCA_035607075.1 Polyangia bacterium | reverse complement strand
TGCGTGATCGCGGTTGGATAGGCCGTCAGGACGGGGAGCGCGAGCAGCCCCAGGTCGACCGTCCCGGGCATCGTAGTCAGCGGCTTGACCAGCACCTTCTCCAGCGTGTGAGAGACGATGTACTCGTTGGCGCGTCCGCTGGATTGCACGTCCAGCGTCGAGATCAGCATGACCGCGTCGAGCACGTGCGCGGCCTCTGTCCCGATCTCCGGCAGCGCCACCAGCAGGGGCGGCGTGGGCGTTCCGAACAGACCCATCGCGATCGCATCCAGGCTGGGCGCGCCCGAGCTGTCGCTCGCCGCGCGGCAACCCGTGTCGTTACCGGCCGTGTCGGTGATGGGGACGCCGCGGCGGGCCGCGATCGCGTCGCCGAGCGGACCCTCGCCGCCTGGCTTGGGCTGGCAGTCGAGAGGATCGTCGGCGCTCGCGGGCGACAGCGCGTCGGTGAAGCAATCGAGGAACATCTGCGCGGGATCGAGAGGGCAGTCGCCGAGGTCGCGCCAGGGCCCGGCGATCGCCGCCGCCGCCGCCAGCGGAGGTACGAACACCAGCGGCGACGAAACCATGAAACGACCGACGGGGCTGGGGGCCGCGTCGCGGAGCGGCAGGTCGACCTCGACGACGCCGTCCACGACCAGGCTCGATCCCATGATGTCGACGCAGCCCACGGCGATGGCCAAGCGGTGCGCGTCCAGCGCCCGCCCGACCACCGCGCTCGGCTGCTCGGTGCTGACGACATCGAAACGGGTCGTCGCGCCCGACGGTGGCAGCGTCGGGGGCATGCCGCGCAGCGGCCAAGGGGGGTTGGCGAGGTTCATGTCCGCGCACCGCGCGTCGTCGAAGAGACGAATCTCGAGGCTCAGCGCGCGGTCTTCCGCTTCGCTGCCGGGGGTGAAGAACGGCGCGACCACGACGCTGCCGGTACCGACGGCGACGATGATGACGAGGTCCGCCTGGGCGCTGTCCGCGGTCGCACGGACGCGGACGACGGGGGCCTCTCCGACGCTCACGCCTACGGTGGCGACGCCGTCGCCGTCGGTCGCATCGCTGGCGTCGAAGAGCGTGACGCCGACCGTTTCGTCCGCCGGCGTGTTGGGGTCGTCGATGACCGAGAAGGTCACCGGCGCGCCGGCGATCGGGACGCCGCCGCTGGTCAGCACGAACCGCGCGGTCCCCATTTCCCCGGGCGGGACGTGAATCGTGCCCGGATCGGCGGCGAGAAACCGATCACCGTTCGGCGTCGCCCCGGACTCGCCGCCTGCGCACCCGACGCTGGCCGCGAGCAGCAGCGCCGCAGTCACCAGTCGGGCGCCTGTGGAAAAACTGTGGACGCTTTTACGCTGGATCACGCGCTCGCGTTTAGCCAAGCTCGGTGCGCTGGGGAGCCTGACGCACCCGGCGTTCGAACTAAGAGAAGACATGCCCGACTTCACCCACCTGCATTTGCACACGCAGTATAGCCTTCTGGACGGCGCGATCCGCCTGGACCAGCTGTTCCCGAAGGTCCTCGAACGGGGCATGAAGTCGGTGGCGATGACCGACCACGGCAACCTGTTCGGCGCCCTCGATTTCTACCAGCGGGCCAAGGCGCACGGCGTGAAGCCGATATTCGGCTGCGAGACCTACGTCGCGCCCGATCGCCTGGACAAGACCGAGCGCCGATCGAACCACCTCATCCTTCTCGCCAAGAACGAGGTGGGCTGGAAGAACCTGTCCTACCTGAACTCGATGGGCTACCTCGAGGGCTTCTACTACAACCCGCGCATCGACAAGCCGCTCCTGCGCACGCACGCCGAGGGCCTGGTCGGCCTGTCGGCCTGCCTGGGCGGCGAGATCGCGCAGACCATCCGGCGCCGCGGACCCGAGGCGGCGGAGACGGCCGCGAAAGAGTTCGAGAGCATCTTCGGGAAGGGCAACTTCTTCCTCGAGCTACAGCCCAACGGTCTGGAGGAGCAAGAGGAGGTCAACGGACATCTCGTCGAGATCTCGAAGAAGACCGGGATCGGCGTGGTCGCGACCAACGACTGCCACTACCTGAACCAGGACGACGCGCGCTCGCACGAGATCCTGATGTGCGTGCAGCAGAAGAAGACGATCCACGACGAGAAGCGGATGCACCACCGCAACGACGCCTTCTTCGTGAAGACGCCGGCGGAGATGGAGGCGTACTTCAAGCACATCCCCGAGGCGCTGGAGAACGCGGCCAAGCTCGGCGCTCTGTGCAACGTCGAGTTCAAGCTGGGCGACACGTTCCTGCCGAAGTTCCAGGTGCCCGACGGGATGACCGCCGAGTCGTACCTGCAGGCGGTCGCGCAGGACGGCCTCAAGAAGCGCGTCGAGGAGGCGCACGCGCGCGGCGAGAAGGTCGACGGCGACGCGTACGCGGCGCGGCTGGCGCTGGAGCTGGGCGTCATCCAGAAGATGCAGTTCGCCGGCTACTTCCTGATCGTCTGGGACTTCATCCGCTACGGAAAGGAGAACGGGATCCCGGTCGGCCCCGGCCGTGGGTCGGGCGCCGGATCGCTCGTCGCCTACGCGCTGCGGATCACGGACCTCGATCCCATCCCGTACAACCTCCTGTTCGAGCG
>DATMZL010000124.1:0-6419 GCA_035607075.1 Polyangia bacterium | reverse complement strand
CGAAGGCGAGCCGGCTGTTGGTGCTGCTTCCGTCGCCGTCGAGGCGCGTGAGCGGCCGCGCCAGCGCGAAGATCGCGACCGCGCTCCACGGGAACAGGCCGAAGCCGAGCTGGCGGATCAGCGTGTCCCACGTCCTGGTGGTCGCGCCCGCGCGCGGTACGCCGCCCAGCAGCCAGCTGTACTTGCCCGCGACGAGATGGCTCAGCGCGAACACAAGCAAACCGATCGCCGCGACGGCGAACAACGCGATCGGCAAGGCGCCGCGCGAAGCCGGATGCAGCGTGCTCGTACCCAGCGTACGGTCGGCGGGGAGGTCACGTCCGACGCCGGGAGCGCTCAGCGGCCCCGTTCCGTCGGCGATCTCGGTGACGTTCGGATTGGGGCGCAGGCCGTAACCGATGAGCAGCGCCGCGGCGATCGACAGTACTGGCAGGACGAAGCCCATGAGCGCGCCGCCCGCGTAGATCCCCAGCGCAAGGCTGACGCCGGCAATCGCCAGGTCGCTCAGGCGGCGGTTGCCGTCGGCCGGCCAGGTGAAACGGCCGAGCGCGCCCAGCGACAGCGCCAGCGTCGCGATCAACGGGGCGTCCGACGTCAGCTGGCGCGCCTCGAACACGAACAGCGGCATCGTTCCCAGCGCCAGCGTCGCCAGCAGGGCGGCGCGCGGCCGCAGCAGGCTGCGCCCCGCCCAGTAGACGGCCATCAGCGCGCCGATGGCGGTGAGCGCGATCGGCAGCCGCGCGCCGAATTCGGTCGCGCCCGCGATCGCGATACCGATCGCCGACAACAACATCGACAGCGCGTGCCCGCCGGGGTACCTGCCGCCGGCCGTCGGGTCGAAGAGATGGCCCGACGCCGAGACGTCGCGCGCCTGTTCGGCGAGCTTCAGCTCCCAGGGATCCCAGAACCCGAAGCGCAGTCCCGCCAGGCAGAGAAGCCCGGCGAAGAACAGCGCCCACGCCCATCCGGGCACGCGGGCGGCCTCGTCGACCATGCGCGCGGCGAAACCCTTCTGGGTTTGCCGATCGGGGGCGGGGGCGGGGGCTTCGGGCGGCACGGACTACGGAACTACTTTCAGGCGCCGGTGCCGCCCGTGCCCGTGGCGCCGCCTGCGCCGGTCGTGCCGGCTCCGCCAGAGGTACCGCCGCCGGCGCTACCGCCGCCGCCGGTGCCACCGGTACCGCCGCCGCTGCCGCCGGTCCCCGTGCCGCTGCCGCCGCCGCCGTAGTCGTTGCACGACAGCGAGCCGGGCGAGAACGACAACCCCTGGTCGCACCTGTTCATCGCGTACGGATCGCAGAACGGTGCCGTCGTCGCGCAGTCGTCATTCGTCATGCACGCGCCGCTCATGCCCACGCGTTCCATGCAGGTTCCGGCCGCGCAGCGGAGATTCTCCAGACAGGGCGCGGTCTCGCTGCACGCGGCGCCGCTGGCGATGCGGGCCATGCAAACCTTGTTACCGGCCGAGTTCGGGCTGCAGAAGGTGCCCGCCGCGCACACGTCGCCCGAGTTGCCGCACGGCTGGTCGACGGCCTTGGGCGCAGAGGCGACCGCGCAGAACATCTTGTCGCAGATCACGCGGTCCTTGCAGTCGTACTTGGTGTCGCACATGTCGACGTTGACCTTGCCGCTGCCCTGGAACACGTAGTTGCAGGCGTCGGTCATGTCGTTCATGTCGGCGACGGTGATCGGCGTGGTCTTGGCGTAGTACGCCTTCACCTTGGCGATGCAGGTGCCGACGTTGCCGGGGACGAAGACGCGCTTGTTGTTCGCTTTCGCGGTGGCCACGAACTCCGTGCAGGCTGTCGTCCGCTGCGTCTTGCATGCGGCCTTGTCGTTCACGCACCGGTCTGCGGCCTGGCACTCCGCATCCGCTTTCTGCGAACAGAAATCGGCTTCGGTGATGGGCTTGCTGCTGCCGCCGCCGCCGCACCCCGCGAGCAACACCGCCATCGCCGCGACCTGCGCCAGTTTTCGCCTCGTCATTCGTGACCTCCGGTGGATGGGAAAGGCGCAGTTTTGCCTTCCCTCCGTCGGCGGTCAAGGGGCGATGCCGCCGTAATCGGCGCAGGAGGGCGAGCCCACGCTGAACGAGAGGCCGGCATCACATCGGTTATTCGCGAACGGATCGCAAAAGGGCGCGGCGGGCGCGCAATCATCGCTGCTCGTGCAGGCGGAGGCCGACGGGAGGCGGTCGGTGCAGATGCCCCCGGCGCAGCGCAAGCTCTCGAGGCATGGCGTGGTTGAGTCGCAGCTCGCGCCGCTGGGCCCGCGGGGCATGCAGACGTACACAAGCGTGACGTTCTGGGTGCAGTAGTTTCCAGTCGGGCAGCCGTCGCCCGGATTCCCGCAGGCGCCGGTGACGGTCCGGGGCGTCGCGCAGAAGCCCTTGTCGCAGACGACGTGGTCCGCGCAATCGAACTTGTTGTCGCACGGGTCGACGTTCACCCGGCCGTTGCCTTGGAAGACGTACTGGCACGCGTCGCTCATGTCGGCGAGCTCTGCCGGTGTGATGGGCGACGTCTTCGCGTAGAGCGCCTGCGTCTTGCTGATGCAGACGGCGACGTTGTCGGCGACGAACATCCGTTTGCCGCTGGCCTTCGCCTGGGCGGCGAACATCGTGCAGATCTTCGTCCGCGCGGTCAGGCACGCGTCCTTGTCGGTCACGCAACGATCGGCCACCTGGCACTCCGCGGCCGCCTTCATTGCGCAGAAGTCGGCCTCCGTGAGCGGCGCGCTCGCCTCGCCGGCGTCGGCGGTGGAACCCGCCTGACCGGAGGAGCCTGCTTCACCGGTAGAGCCCGCTTGGCCGACGGAGCCTGCATGACCGGCGGCGCCCGCGTGACCGCCGGAACCGGCCGCCCCGCCGGAAACGCTGCGGCGGCCGCAGCCCGCCGCCAACCCGGCCACCGCGACGATCAGCGACGCGCACCCGAGAAATCGCCGCATGACCGTCGCCTCCGACGGCAAGGTATCACGCGGTTTGCGCGCCCTGCTTGCTGAAGCGGACCGTCTCGCCGTGATCCAGGATGGCGACGCACGGCGCGTGCTCGGCGCCTTGCGCCTGCGCGCCACAGAGGGGAAGGCCGCGCGCCCTCATGATCTGATTCAGCCATTCCAGCGGCGCCTCGAGCGGCTCGTAGCTGAGTGGGAACGATCCATAGCTGGTCGGGATCATCACGCGCGCGCCCAGGTCCTGGAACGCGTACACCGCATCCAGCGGCGACATGTGTTCCTCGCGGAACGACGCCGGTTCGTAGCCGGCGATCGGCAGCAGCGCGACGTCGGGACGGAAGCGGCGGCCGATCTCGGCGAAGCCCGAGAAGTAGCCGGTGTCGCCGGCGATATAGATGACGTGGCGAGGTGTGCGCACGACGTAGCCGCAGGCGCCGCGCCGTGCGTAGTCGCCGAACCCGCGCGCGCCCGAATGCCGCACCGGGACCGCAGTCACCTCGATATCGGATGTGTCGGACGGGCGGAAGGAACGCCCGGGCTCCAGCTCTTCGATCTTCTGCAGACCCGCCCGTCGCACCAGCGCTTCGCAGTTGGGCGGCACGATCACGCGCGCGGCGCCGGGCAATCGAGCCAGGCTGTACGGCGACAGGTGGTCGCGGTGGGCGTGCGTCACCAGCACCACGTCGACGTCGGCGAGGTCGGTCGTCGCGATCCCGGCCGCCTTCGCGCGGCGGACGCCGAACAAGCTGTTCTCGAGGAACGGGTCGCAGAGGACGCGGCTGCGCGGCGTCGTGATCATCACCGTTGCGTGTCCGACGAACGTGATCGCGATGGTACCGTCGGGTGGTCGCGGCGTCGGCGTCGCCTTCGCAGGCGTGGTCCCGCGCCGGAAGCGTTCGAACGCGCCGGCGAGGTAGCGCATCGAAAGCGTCAGGGGCAGCGCGCCGCGCAAACGCTTGCGGTGCTCGTGGTCCAGCTCGCGCGCGCGCTCGGTGAAGAGGAAGCCGGTCGGATGGCGCTTCGCTGGGCTCATGCGTGCGCCGCCTCGACGCGCGGCGTTTTGCTCGCCGGGCACCGGCATGGGAAGGTAACGGCCGACGTGAACAGCGAGGCGCAGACCGACCCGGTCGTGATTCTGGGCGGCGGGCTGACCGGGATCTCGACGGCGGCGCACCTGCGCGCGCCCTGGTTGCTGTTCGAGCGTGAGGAGCGGCTGGGCGGGCACGCGCGCACCGACGAGCGCGACGGGTATCGCTTCGACAAGACGGGACACTGGCTGCACCTGCGCGACCCCGCCGTCAAGAAGTTGGTGGACGAGCTGTTGCCGGGCCAGATGGTTCCGATCGCGCGCAGGGCCCGAATCTTCTCCCACGGCGTGCTGACGCGCTACCCCTACCAGGCGAACCTGCACGGCCTTCCGCCCGAAGTGATCAAGGAATGTCTGCTGGGCGTCGTCGACGCCAAGCTGGGACAGGCGCGCCACGCAGACGCGGGCCCGCCGCCGGCTAACTTCGAGGAGTACTGCCTGGCCCACTTCGGCGGCGGGATCTCGAAGCACTTCATGATCCCCTACAACGAGAAGATCTGGGGGGTGCACCCGCGCGAGATCACGGCGGCGTGGTGCGCGCGTTTCGTGCCGCTGCCCAACCTGGAACAGGTGATCGCGGGCGCTGTCGGCGCGGGTCCGCCCGAGATGGGCTACAACCAGAGCTTCCTCTACCCGAAGTCGGGCGGGATCGAGACGTTCACGCGCGCGCTGCTGACGCGCGTGGCGGCCGATCGCGTGCACACGCGGGCCAGCCCCGACGCCGTCGACTGGCGGCGCCGCGAGGTGACCGTCGGCGGCGAGCGCTTCAAGTACCGGGCGCTGGTCGCGACGCTGCCGCTGCCCGAATTGCTGAAGCGCATGACCGATCTGCCGCCCGAGATCGAGACGCAGGCGGCGCGGCTGCGCTGCACGACGCTGCGCTACCTGAACATCGGCGCGCGCGGCCAGCCGCCCGCCGACTGGCACTGGATCTACGTGCCCGAGAAGCGCTACCCCTTCTACCGCGTGAACGTGTTCTCGACGGCGATGGCCAGCATGGCCCCGGCGGGGTGCGCGTCGATCTGCGTCGAGATGGCGGACCGCGGCCCGATCGCCGACGCGACGGTGCGCGACACGACGGCGGCGCTGGTGGCGGCGGGCGCGCTCAAGGATGCCAATGACGTCGTGTTTGCCGAGCCGAAGCAGATCGAGTACGCGTACGTCGTGTTCGACCAGCACTACTACGAGGCGACGCGGGCGATCTTCGCCTTTCTGGAAGCAAACGCGATCTACCCGCGCGGCCGTTACGGCGCGTGGACGTACAACGCCATGGAGGACTGCGTGCTGGCCGGACGCGAGGTGGCGGGCCTGATTGATTCGACGCCGGGGGCGGCGGCGTGACCGACGCTCCGCACGTTTCAATCGTCATCCCGGTCTACAACGAGGAAGGGATCCTGCGCGGGTCGGTGCTGGAGCTGGAAGAGAAGCTGCGCCGGTTCGGCTGGAGCTACGAGCTTCTGCTGTGCGAGAACGGATCGCGCGATCGCACCGTCGAGATCGGCAAAGAGGTAGAGGCGGAGCACGCGAACGTCCGCATGCTGTCGGTGGGCGAGCCCAACTACGGCCGAGCGATGCGCCAGGGGATCCTGGAGGCGTGCGGCCGTTACGTGATCTGCGACGAGATCGACCTCCTGGACACGGAGTTCTACGCGCGGGCGATGGCGCTGCTGGAACGCAGCGACACCGACCTGGTCGTCGGATCTAAGACGATGGTCGGTTCGAACGACCAGCGGCCGATGTTCCGGCGCGCCGCCACGCGCGTGTACAACGGCATGCTGCGCGCGGTCTGCCACTATCCGGGGACGGACACGCACGGCTTGAAGGCGTTCCGGCGCGATGCCCTGCTGGACACGGCGCGCCGCTGCATCCTGGACCGCGACGTGTTCGCGAGCGAGTTCGTCATCCGCGCCCACCGCGAGGGTAAGAAGGTCGTCGAGATCCCCTTCGCCGTGCGCGAGAAGCGCCCGCCGTCGATCCGCCTGATCACGCGCGTCCCCCACGTCATCAAAAGCGTCGCCAAGCTGGCTATTTCGGTGCGCCGCAACGGCGACGGGTAGCGCAGGCTACTGAGAAGGAAGCACGCACCAAAGGCCGGGACAGACCGTGCCGGCAGGGCATTGCGTGCTCGAGGTGCAACTGTGGCCGCAGACTCCGTCGACCTCGCACTCCCACCCGCTCCCGTATCGATCGTCGCAGCGATTCGTGTCCGAATCGCACGGGACCGTGCAGAGGCCGGCCAGCAACCCGGTCAGCTGACATTCGAATCCTGCCGCGCACTTGCTGCCATCCTTGCAAGGCGCTCCGAGGCCCGGCAAGTCCTCGCCGCAAGAGAGCGACAAAGTCGAGACGAACGCCACGACCGTAACCAATATCTCGA
>DATMZL010000093.1:0-2095 GCA_035607075.1 Polyangia bacterium | reverse complement strand
GGTGGCGGTTCAGGGAGCGCGCGAACCGTGTACGTTGGGCTCGGGCCCACGGGCAAGAGCATTTACGAACGTACGACCCGTGACACCGGCGTGGAGCACGCGCACTTCATTTATGCCGGCGAGCTGCACGGTGGCGCGGCGTTCGCGCTACGCGTCGTGAAGACGGGCGGCGCCGCCAGCGCGGCCACCAAGTACTTCCACCGCGATCAGCTCGGATCGACCACCGCCGTCAGCGACGAAATAGGTCACGTCGCCGCGAGCGGTGCAGACGCAGGGGCGGTGGGCTACGACGCCTGGGGCGCGCGCCGCAATCCAGACGGCGAGGCGGCAGATCCGGCATCGTTCAAACCGCAGCCCGGACACCGCGAGTTCACAGGCCAGGAGACGATTCCCGACATCGGGCTCGTGAACATGAACGGACGCGTCTACGACCCGGTGCTGGGTCGCTTCCTCAGCGCGGATCCGCACGTCCAGTTCGCGTCCGACCTGCAGAGCTACAACCGTTACAGCTACGTTCTCAACAACCCGCTGCGCTACACCGATCCGACCGGGTTCTTCCTCGGCATCTCCGGGACAGCCTGGCTCGAGATCGGCGTCACCGCCGTGGGCATCGCGGTCTGCGTGGTGAGCTCAGAAGCATGCGTCGCGTATGGCCTCCTGGTGCTGATGTATTCGTCCGAGGCGATGATGATCGCCGGCGCGCCCGTCGAGCAGGTCTTGCTCGTCGACGCGATAGGTCTGGCAGCTGGCTGGGCGGGCGGAGCGATCGCCGGACAGATCGCCGCCGACGCCATGGTTCAGGCGATGATCGGCGGCTTCATCGCGGGCGCGCTCGCGGGCGCGCTGATGACGCCCATCACCGGCGGGGACCTAGGCCAGAACATCGTGCTGGGCGGGACGGAGGGCGCCCTGTGGGCTGGCATCAAGGTAGCGACCTACCGGATGGCGGTCCTCAGCTACGGCAAGACGCCGACTGCGGCAGAGGAGGCGGAGATCCATCGATTGATGAAGAGCGAGGATCCGACGGACAGACAGGCGGCGGTCGACCTGGCCGCGAAGGCGTACGGGTTCCCGAACGGGATCATCTACAAGGACAACATGCTCGGCGCGGGAAAGACCCTGCCGAACGGCGAGGTTTGGATCGGACAGGGCGCATTCGTCGATGCCCGGACTGACGAGGTGCATACACCGGGCTGGCTGGCATCGACCATCGGGCACGAGATGGTCCATCTGGATCAGCTTCACGCAGTGAGCCCGATCGACGGCGGCAACAACTTTGCTCGTCGCTCGGTCTACTACGCCAGCGGGGCACTCAACGAGGTCGAGGCGTACGACTACGAGATTCGCAACCAGAATCGATTCAAGCTGTCTCGGGACGAGTACGATTTTATCGTCGGCAAGCGCAACGAGATGTACGCCATTGCGAGCCAGTACGTGGTGTACCAGGCACGCGTCAGCGCCGTCCCGGGATCGACCGGCAACGACTACTCGATCACGCCCGTCGAACGGCTGGTCCGCTGACGCGGCTTCCCTGTTCGAGACAGAGCTGGTCGCGGGACCTATCGACCTCGCCCCGCTGACGCGGCGCTTGCGGCCGCCGATTCTTCTGGCCGGGTACAATGACCCGGTTTGGGGGCGTCGGGGCTCGTACGTGTCGAACCCATGCACGGAGGCCGAATGACCCGCCGCACCCTAGCTTTTTCCGTCGCGTTAACGCTCTCCGCGTGCGGAGGCTCCAGTGAACCTGGAGGAACCGGAGGAGGCGGGGGCGCGGGCGGATCGGCGCGCGGCGGCACCAGCGGCGGGCGGGGCGGTACCACCGGCAATGCAGGAACCAGCGGCAGCGCTGGTACGACGGGCAGCGCCGGCACGACGGGCGCTGCAGGCACGACGGGCGCTGCGGGCACGACGGGCGTCGCGGGCACGACGGGCGTCGCGGGAAGCAGCGGTGGCGCTGGTGCGAGGGGCGGTACCGGAGGCTCGACGGGAGGCGCCGGCGCAGGTGGCGCGCGTGGCGGCAACGGCGGCAACGGCGGTGGCGCTGGGACGGGCGGGCGCGGTGGCGGCGGCGGGACCGGTGGCGCGGGCGGTCGCG
>DATMZL010000021.1:0-3963 GCA_035607075.1 Polyangia bacterium | reverse complement strand
TGATCGCGGTCTTGGCGCTCGGCGGCGGCGTCACGACAGGCTGCCAGGATGACGCGGCGTCGAGCGGCAGTCCCGACGCCACCGGCGCCATCTCAGGGAAACTTCGGAGCTACGTCTTCGACTACCGCGACGGCAGGAGCCAGCGCGTCCGCTTCCTGGACGTCGGCGATCCGGTGACGCGGCGAGTGAAGCTCAGCTTCCTCGAAGAGCCCGACCTCGCGCCAGGCGATCAGGTGCGCGTGTGGGGCGCCGCGCGCGGCGACGAGCTGGTCGTCGATCGATTCGAGAAACTCGTGTCGAACGATTCGATCGTGCGCGCGCTGACCACCGTGACTCCGCAGACGGTCAGGAATGCGGTCGTGCTTGTGGACGTCGGCAGCGGCGTGAATCTCACGATGGCGTCGGCGACGTCGACGTTCTTCAACCCCGGGAAGAACTTCGCGAACCAGTACAAGCTGATGTCGTACGGCGGCCAGAACTACACGGGCGACATCCTCGGTCCGTTCAGCTACCCGATGAGCGGCTGCGACTGGGACGGCCTGGCGACCACGATGCGCTCGAAGGTCACCGGCAGCTACGATCACATCCTCTATTACATGGGATCGATGGTCAACGCCTGCGACTGGTCGGGCCTCGGTAGCGAGGGGAACTGGGCCTCGCCCGAGACGGACTCGTGGTTCAACGCCGCCACCGACTGCGGAACGCTGGTCCAGGAAGTCGGCCACAACAACGGCTGGATGCACTCGTCGACGCTCAAGTGCTCGGGGACGCCGTTCCCGGACAATCCGGCGAGCGGGTGCACGACGAACGAGTACGGCAACCTCTATTCGCCGATGGGGTTCGGCGAGTGCGGGCATCTCGTCGCGCTGGACAAGTGGTACGCGGGCTATTTCGGCGGCTGCAACGGCGTGAAGGTCACGTCGAGTGGGACGTTCAACCTGCTGCCGATCGAGAACCCGTGTGACGGCGTCCAGGGACTTCAGATCGCGATGCCGAAGACGACGCGCACGTTCATGGCCGAACAGGACAACCGTCCGACGGCGCTCAAGAACTACTACCTGGAGCTGCGCGTGAACGGAACGCCGGGCGAGGTCTCGCTGGTGAAGGCGCCGACCGTGCTGGTCGTCGTCGGCGACAACATCGCCGCGAAGAACCGCACCAGCACGCACACGTTCCTCCTCGACATGAACCCGAGCACGAGCACGTTCGACGGGATGACTGCGGCCGGGCAATCGTTCGCCGATCCCGGGGGCGGGCTGACGTTCTCGGTCATGTCGATCGACGCGACGCACGCGACGATCCAGGTGACCTACGACAGCCCTTCGGGCGCGGCGGCGACGTGCATCGACGGAACCACGCTGGCGGGGCAGGGCCCGATCGACTGCGGATCGTCGACGGGAACCGGCGGCGCGGGCGGTGGCGGCGGGACGGGCGGCGCGGCCGGATCCGGTGGCGCCGCGGGGCGAGGCGGAACCGGTGGATCGACAGGCGCCGGAGGGCGCGGGGGCACGACGGGTTCGGCGGGCATGACAGGCACCGCGGGCACGACGGGGCGCGGCGGCACGACCGGCGCGGCGGGCACGACGGGCGCCGCGGGCACGACCGGCGCCGCGGGGACGACAGGCGCCGCGGGCAGGGGCGGAGCGACGGGGGCGGCTGGTACGACGGGCGCCGCGGGCACGACCGGCATCGCGGGCAGCATCGGCACCAGCGGCAGCGCTGGATCATCCGGCAGCGCGGGCAGCACGGGAACGACCGGCACGGCTGGGGGCCCGGCAGCCGGTCTCGCGGGCGCCGGCATTCCAACGACGGGAACCGCGGGCGCGGGTGGCAGCACCGGCCAAAAGGCCGGGCCGATAACCGGGGGCTGCGCTTGCTCCTCGGCGCCGCAAGACAGCGCGCCCGCGGGGCTGTTGTGGACGTTGCTCGGCGTCGTCGCCGTTCGTCGCACGAAGCGAGCCGCGCGCCGCTCGTAGGATCACGGTCGCGCCCTGCGCCCGTAGGACACCCGCCGCGGGCGGATGCGGGGTAGCATCACCGGATGGGTCGCGCGGTTCTCATCGTTCTTCTCGCCGGTGCCATCGTCGGGGTGGCGTTCTACTTGGGGAAGCACAGGGCGCGTCCGGTTCCGGATGCGCCGGCGCCCGTCACGCAGCCGGCCGCCGAGCGCGTTCCGCCGGCGTCTGTCGACGCAGGTCTTCACAAACCGACGGTGGCTCATCCCGTCCCCGCGAACGCGGGCGCGCACCAGGAGCTGCCAGCCCTCGATCAGTCGGACGCGTACGTCGGTCGCGTGCTGCGCGAGCTCGTCGGACGCAGCGGCGTCGCGTCGTTCCTGAACGTCGACGGCTTTGCGCGCCGGTTCGTGGTGACCGTCAACAACCTTGCCAGCGATAGCGCGTCGACCGAGCGGTGGCCGGTGCGCGAGACGGCGGGGCGCTTCCAGACCGACGCGCGCGACGACCGCATCATCATCAGCCCCCGGAACGCCGCGCGCTACACACCCTTCGTGAGCTTCGTTGAAGCCATCGACAGCCGAAAGGCGGTTGCCGCGTATGTGGCGATGTACCCGCTTCTCCAGCGCGCCTACGAGGAGCTCGGCGAGCCAACGCCATACTTCAACGATCGGGTGGTCGCAGTCATCGACGATCTGCTCGCGACGCCAGATGTCGGCGAGCCGGTGCGCGTGAAGCACATCGACGCCGAGGGCGCCTCGCCGGCCCCCGTCGCCGCGCGCCTCTACGTGTACGACGATCCATCGCTCGAGAAGCGAACCGCCGGCCAGAAGATCCTGTTGCGCGTCGGTCAAGACAACGCCAAGCGACTGAAGGCGAAGCTCGTCGAGATTCGCGCCCTGCTGGCGAGCCAGCCCGTGAGACGATAGGCGATGAAATCGGTGCTGCGAATGCGACGGGCGCGTGCGATTGCCATCGCTGGTGCCGTCGGCGTTGCGGTCGCAGCGGTCGGCGCGGGCGCCGCTGCAGCTCCGTCGGCAGCGGCCGCTATCTTCCCGCACGTGACCTCGTATCTCGGCGTGTTCTGTACACGGGATCCGGCGTCGCGTGTCCAGGGGCAGGTGTACGACTACGACAAGCGCCGGCACGTCCCGGCCGCCATCCGCGACTTTCGCGGACGGGTGGGATCGCTGCGTCTCGCCTTCACCACCGCCGTCGTCCGCATGACGACGGGCGTTCCCCTCGACAGCGATATTAACGACGTCGACGACGCCGCCACAGCGCGCGCGTTCCGCAGCTGGCTCGGGCGCGCGCTCCTGCTCGATGATGGCTCGCCTGATCCGCGCACGATCGAGGCGGCGTTCGATCGGGTCTACGTGCGGCCGCAGCAGAACGTCGCGCCCGGGCTCACGGGCCGCGTCGCGTACGACACGCTCTTCCGCGCATGGACGGCAAACTACGCGGAGAAAGTGGCGCTCGTTCTCGACCACGCCGACGTCGTCGCGCAAAAGTCGCGCGAGCTGACGTTGCACGAAGGTAGCCCGGGATTCAACGGCGTCGAATTCCAGGCCCAGGCGGCCCGCCTGATCTTCCCCGACGGGAAAGGCGCGCAGGGGAAGGTCTCCGCGGAGGACGTGGGAACGGTGATTCGCCGCACCGCGGACGGCTCGCTCCCCGTACTGCTGAAGATCCTCCGGAAGGTCCTCGCGGATTACGATCCGGCGACGTCGGCCCGCCTCGGCGCGCGCTTGCAATACCGCTGACGGCGGTCGAGGTCAGCGGCGGCTCGCGCGCCGTCCCTGATGTCGTCGGCCCGGCTGCGCCGCGGGGGCGCCCGCCGCGCGCGGCGGCTGGCCGGTCAGCGTGCTCAAGAACTGCGTCAGCAAGTCGACGTCGTCGTTGGGCAGCGTCGTGCCGAGCTGGACCCGCGCCATCGTGACGATCGCGTCGTGCAAGTTGGTGGCGGACCCGTCATGAAAGTACGGCGCGGTCAGGGCAACGTTCCGCA
>DATMZL010000022.1:0-2573 GCA_035607075.1 Polyangia bacterium | reverse complement strand
CTCCAGCAAACCGTCGACGATCTTCTGCGGCGGTAGCCCGTCGATCTCGAAGCAGTTGATGCCGGACGACAGGTCGTCGGCCATCGGCGTGCGCACCTTCACCTTGCCGCCGATCGCCGACAGGCCCTGCTTGCAGCGCGTTCCCAGCTCGTGAATGCGCGCTGTGACGCGCGGCTTGCCGAGCGCCAGGTGAAAGCGAAACGCCTCGGCCAGCGCCCAGCGGTGCTCGAACGACTGGAATCCGCCCGGCGTCACGCGCGGGCCCGGCGGGAGCGATTTGGGCGTCTTCCCCTGCATCCACAGCTTGAACGCGGCCCACTCGAAGGTCGGGATGATGCCCTGGTGGCCCTTCCAGGCGTCCGCCTTGCCCCAAACGATGCCGGTGCCGCGCGGGCCGAACATCCACTTGTGACAACCGGCGACGAAGAAGTCGCAGCCGAGGTCGGCGAACGATTCCTGTTCGACGCCGAAGCCGTGCACGCCGTCGACGCACAGGAGCACGCGATCGGCCTCGGCGCGCTTCTTGTTGACGGTGGCGATCGCGTCGGCCATGTGACGGATCGGCAGCTTCACGCCCGTCGACGAGTGCACCCAGGTGCACGCGACAGCGCGCGTGCGCGGGCCGATGCCTTTCACCAGGTTGCCGACGATCTCGTCGGTGGTCGCCTTCTCGGGGACGGCGTAGAGCGGGATCTTGCGGACGGGCGCGCCCGTGTGCAGCGTGCGAAGGCGCAGCGCTTCGTAGGTAACGTAGTGATCGTGCGTGGTGGCGAGGATCTCCTGGCGCGGGCGCAGCGGCAGACCGCCGTAAAGCAACGCCAGGCCGGTGGTCGTGTTGCCGGTCAGCGCGATCTCGTCGGGCCTGCCGCCCGTGTAGTCGGCGGCGGCGGCGCGCACGGCGTCGTCCTGCTTCTGGAAGTTGGACATCCCGTACGCGACGGGGTTTTCGTCCAGGCCGCGCCGGTGGCGATCGATCGCCTCGCGCACCGGACGCGGGTGCGACGTCAGCAGCATCAGCGCCATGTGGATGTAGTCGCGCGACAGCGGGAACTCGGCGCGCACGCCGGCCCAGGTGGAGAGATCGGGCGCGCCTTTCGGGGCGGGCGACGGCGGTGGAGGCGGCGCGCCCAGCGCGAGCCGGCCGCCGGCGACGGTGGTGAACGCGCCCGTCGTCGAGAGGGCGCGCGTCAGGAACTTTCGGCGGTCGATCGTCATTGCGTCGTTTTAGTCGGGCGCAGCGCCGGTGTATAGGGGGGCATGCGCGTCTCGCTCGTCGCCTTTCTGACTGCCGCCGCCACCGCAGCCAAGCCGGCGCCCGCGCCGTCCGACGACGTTCTGCACAAGCGGGCGATCGTGATCGACACGCACGCCGACACGACGCAGCTCGTGACGTATCGGGACATCGACATCGCGAAGTCGCAGCCGGATGCGCAGCTGGATCTGCCGAAGGCTGCGGCCGGCGGCCTCGACGCGCAGTTCTTCTCGATCTTCGTGCTGCCGATGCGGTTCAAGCCCGACCAGTTCTTCGCCGAGGCGACGCATCAGATGGACGCGATCGACAAGCTGGCGGCGGCGAACCCGAAGCGGATTCGCGTGGCGCGCACGGCGGCCGACATCCGGGCCAACGCGAAGGCCGGGTTGATCAGCGCGCTCTACGGCGTCGAGGGCGGCCACGCGCTGTTGCCCGGCGATCACGCCGCGCAGCTCGAGCACCTGCGCGCGCTGGCGGCGCGCGGCGCCCGCTACATGACGCTGACGTGGATCAACAGCAACGACATCGGCGGCTCCTGCGGCGACGCGGGCGACATCACCGGCCTGACGTCATTCGGCGCCGAGGTGATCAAGGAGATGAACCGGCTGGGCGTGGTCGTCGACATCTCGCACGTGTCCGATGCGACGTTCTGGGACGCGGTGCGCGCCACCACGAAGCCGGTGCTGGCCACGCACTCGTCGGCGCGCGCGCTGACCAACATCCCACGCAACATGACCGACGCGATGCTGAAGGCGGTCGCAAAGAACGGCGGCGCCGTGTGCGTCAATTTCGGATCGGCGTTCCTCGACGACGCCTTCCACAAGGCAGAGGAAGCCGTGTGGGCGAAGAAACGCACCGGGCCGCCCTGGGAGACGTGGAAGGAGATCCGCGCCGACGCGCGCGCGATCGAGCCGGCCGTGCCCCTCGCGCGCCTGCTGGATCACATCCAGCACATCGCCAAGGTCGCCGGTGTCGATCACACCTGCCTGGGCAGTGACTTCGACGGCGTGCCCGTCACGCCGGTCGGGATGGAGGACGTGAGCAAGCTGCCTGCGATCACCGCCGGCCTGCGCGCCCGCGGCTTCTCTCCGGCGGACGTCGAAAAGATCCTGGGAGGCAACGTGCTGCGCGTGCTGGAGGCGAACGAGAAGCGTTAGCTTCGCGAAGCGCCTACTTCAACATCTCGTCGGACCAGTCGTGGATCACGTACTTCGCGACCAGACCTTCGAGCACGAACGGATCCTGCGCAACGAACGATTCCGCAGCGGCGCGATCCTTGAAGATCCCCATCGATCCCCCGCGGCCACCCGCGAAGGCACCG
>DATMZL010000404.1:0-3001 GCA_035607075.1 Polyangia bacterium | reverse complement strand
CGCCTGTTGCGCGTTGACGAATCCCGCCAGCGCGTTCTTGACCTCCTGCGCGGCGCGTAGCACGGTGTCGCGGTAGGCGATCAGCGATTGCTGGAACCGCGCGTCCTCGACGCGCACCGCGTTCGTCAACCGGCCGTAGTTGAGGAAGGGCCAGTTGATGGTGGGGCCGGCGGAATAGAAGATGCTGCTGGTCGAGAACAGGTTGTGCGATCCCGGCCCCTTGTTGAAGGCGCGCAGCCCGATCGATCCGAAAAGCGAGAAGCTGGGGTAGAGGTCAGCCTTGGCGATGCCGATACGGGCGGACTGCGCGGCGGCCAGCAGCTCGGCGCCGCGGATGTCGGGACGGCGCCGCAGCATCTCGGCCGGAACGCCGACCGCCACCTTCGCGGGTGGCTTCGGAATGTCCTGAGGCCCGCCCAGCATCGCGTCGATGCTCCCGGCCGGCTGTCCGAGCAGCGTGGACAGCGCGTTTCGCTGCTGCAGCAGCGTCGCGCGCAGCTGCGGGATCGTCGCGCGCGTGCTCTCGAGCAGCGTCGTCGCTTGCGACGGGTCCAGCTCCGACGTCGCGCCGTTCTTGAACCGCGCCTGCGCGATCCCCAGCGACTCCTCCTGAACGCGCGCGTTCTCCTCCGCCTGTCGGATCAGCACCTCCGACGTGCGAATCGCGACGTACGTCCGCGCGACCTCGGCCGTCAACGACACCAGCGCCGATTGATAGTCGGCCACCGAGGAAAGCAGGACGGCCGCCTCCGACTCGACGCCGCGCCGGTACTTGCCCCAGAAGTCCAGCTCCCAGGCCGCGTCGAAGCCGGCCTGATAGCTGAGGAGGTTTCGATTGATCCCGATCAGGTCGGCGAGCGGAGCGGTGAGCCCGATCGCCGTGACGTTGGCGTTCAGAGCCTGCGTCTGCGGGAACAGCCGACCCGTCGCGACGCCGTATTGCGCCCGCGCCTCGACGATGCGCAGCCCGGCGATCTGCAGGGGCAGGTTCTGGCGGTACGCCAGCTCGACGAGACGATCCAGCGCAGGATCGTTGAACGTCTTCCACCACTGACTATCGGCGGCGGCCTGGGTTGCGAGGCGCGGGTCGGTGGCGTGCCAGGCCTGGGCCGCGGTCACCTCGGGACGCTTGAAGTCGGGTCCGACCGCGCACGCGGCCAGCGTCAGTAAGCCGAGGGAGGCGAGTACGGCAAAGCGTTCCATGGCTCAGCGCTCGTGTGGCTATGGAACGTATTGTCGGCTGCCGCTGACGGGGCGGGACAGGACGCCACGGTCCGGATTTAAGTACGCGCCCGACAGCCGGCACCGACGCGCTCAATACTTCTCGGCGACGAAGCGGCGTCCCTTCAAGCTCGCCTGATCGTCGTAGCGATGCTTCTTCCAGCGCTTCGGCAGCTTCACCTTATCGTGTCGCACGCGCTCGTAGGGGATCAACCCGAGGATGTGCGACAGGCAGTTGAGGCGCGCCCGCCGCTTGTCGTCCGAACGCAGGACGTACCAGGGCGCGTGCTTGGTGTCTGTCGCCTTGAACATCCGATCCCGCGCGCGCGAGTACTCGTACCAGCGCGGCCACGATTCCATGTCCATCGGCGACAGCTTCCATTGCCGCAGCGGATCGTCGATGCGCGCGGTCATGCGGCGCACCTGCTCGTCCTGGCCCACCTCCAGCCACAGCTTGATCAGCTGGATGCCGCTGCGGACGATCTGCTTCTCGACCAGCGGGCAGAGGTCGAGGAACCGCTCGTACTCCTTGTCGCCGCAGAATCCCATCACGTGCTCGACGCCGGCGCGGTTGTACCAGCTCCGATCGAACACCACGATTTCACCCGCGGCCGGGAAGTGCGCCATGTACCGCTGCATGTACATCTGCGTCTTCTCGCGGTCCGACGGCGCGGGCAACGCCACCACCCGGAACACCCGCGGGCTCACTCGCTCGGTGAGGGCGCGAATCGTCCCGCCTTTTCCGGCGGTGTCACGGCCCTCGAACACGATGATGACGCGGCGACCTTCGTGCTTGACCCATTCCTGCAACCGGCACAGCTCGGCTTGCAGCTTGCGTAACTCTTTCGTGTAAGCCTTGTTCTTGAGTTTCGACATCCGCCCGCGTCTGTTCGCTCGTAAGCAGTAGCGACATCGCGCGCAAGTCAGTCACCGGACGAGAAGTTAGCGCTTCGCGACGAGGGCGGTGGGGGCGACGGGAGCGGGCGAACCCGACTGCGCCTTCCAGAGGAGCTCGATCGAGCGCTCGCCGGTGCTGGCGACGCAGGCGATCTGGCCCGCGCGCACCGTGACCGTCTCGAGGCGGTCGGCCGGCAGCGCCGTGCCCTGGACCGCGGTCGCGGTGCAGTCGCCGTCGGCGACGAACAGCTTCGCGCCCGGGAACGCCGAGTACACCTTGATGACCGCCGGGCCGGCGACGACCGCCTCGGTGGTGGCGGCCTTCACGTTCACCTGGCCGCGGCGCGCGGCGCCCTCGCCCGCGTGGGCGACGCCGGCGAACCCGATGGCGAGAAACGAAACAAGCGAGAGAATCGAAGTCGTGGTCTTCATTGTCATTGCCTCCTGGTCTTCCCGTAAAGCAACGGCAATGCCAACCAAGACGGCCTGTGAAATCAACCACTTGCGACTGTCGTCAGCTGTCGTCGGACAAGTTGTTCGACGCCGAAAAACGCGAGTTGACCGACAGGGCGATGACACCGGCCCTACGGACGCGCCGCTGGAGACGAAGGCGTGCTGGCACGCGCCGTCGGCGTCGGCTCGCGAGCAACTGTCGGTCAACGTGCCGACGCCGCAATCGGGCGTTCCCGAGACGTTCGTCATCGTCTCGACTGCGCGCGGCGGGCGAGTCAATTCGCGGTCTACTACTAGTACCTCGCCCCAGTGAAGATGACCGGTTCAGGCGGCGGCCTGGACCGGTTGTTCGTCGGGAGTGGGGTAGCTAGCGCCGAGCTTCTGCCGGGCGCGCTCGATCGTGAACATCCAGTCGATATGGGCGCCTTCG
>DATMZL010000252.1:0-7519 GCA_035607075.1 Polyangia bacterium | reverse complement strand
GAAGGGATCTCGCGACTCTCCGGCAAGCCCGAGGTCGTGCCCTTCCTCCAGCTCACCGAGAAGGACCACCAGGAGCTGCGTGACATCCGGACGGACTGGGCGTCGCGTGACGAGATGAACGACTTCGCCGTCGACAACTTCGACGCCGGTTGGGCGGCGCAGTCGACGCTGGCTTCGCTTTACAGCCGTCCCGATTACGACATGAACGAGCACCGCGATCAGATCCGCCGCACGATCCTGTCGTCGGTGGCGGCGTTCCGGTCGGTGCAGAACTACCTCGACCGGGTTCACGTCGATCGTTTGTACGTCTTCAACGGCCGCTACGCGACGATGCGCGCCGTGATGCGGGCGGCGGAGAGCAAACGCGTTCCGTTCTTCATTCACGAGCGCGGCAGCAGCTTCGAGAAGTTCGCGCTCTACGAGAACCACGCGCCCCACGATCTCGAGTTCTTCCAGGATGAGGTTCGCCGCACGTGGGAGGGCGCCGATCCCGACCTGCGCGAGCTGATCGGCGCCAGCTTCTACGCCGATCGCGTCGCGGGCTCACAGAGCGACTGGCACGCCTATGCGATCAAGCAGCAGGCGGGGAAGCTGCCCGACACGTGGAAGGACGGCGCCAAGAACGTCGCGGTCTACTGCAGCAGCTCGGACGACATCGACTGCCTGCGCGAGATGGTGCACGGCAAGACGCTGTACGAGAACCAGTACCAGGGCATCGACCGGATCCTCGCCTCGGCCGAAAATCACCCCGAGCTGAAGTTTTTCGTGCGCATGCACCCGCGCTCCGCCGGACATCCCGAGAGCGGCAGCAAGCAGTTGATGGCGCGCCGCCAGCCGAACCTGACCGTCGTGACTGCGGACAGCCCGATCAGCACGTACACCATGATGCGGAAGGCGACGCGCGTGGTGTCGTTCGGATCGACGACCGGGCTCGAGGCGACCTACTGGGGGAAGCCGTCGATCCTCGGATACCGCAGCTACTTCGACAAGCTGGGGTCCATTCACGTCCCGAGGACGCATGACGAGATGATGCGGTTGATCGTCTCCGACGACACCGCCCCCGCCGACAAGCGAGGCGCGCTCATGTACGGCTTCTTCATGAAGACCTTCGGCATGCCGTTCCGCTACAACCGGCCGACCGGCTTGATGGGCGGGACGTTCAAGACCGGCCAGCTCAAGCCGCACGTGGCATTCCGGACGGCGGGTTGGCTGCTCGAGCGTCCGGTCCTGCGCGACGTGACCCGTCGCGTGCACCTGCGCGTCGTCGATCGCAAGCTGCTGGGCGCGTAGCTTCAGCGCCGGAGCGCTGTGCCGCAGGCGGGGCAGCGGACGAGCGGCCGGCGACCGATGCGCTGGCCGCAGCGGCAGATCCATCCCGTGCGACGTGCCGGTACGCCAGCGACCACTGCGTGCGGTGCGACGTCGCGCGTGACGACGGCGCCGGCGGCGACGAACGCGTATTCGCCGATGCGGGCGCCGCACACGATCGTCGCGTTGGCGCCGATGGTCGCGCCCTTGCCGACCGGCGTCGCCTGGATGGCCGCCCGGCGATCGACCGAGGCGCGCGGGTTGCGGACGTTCGTGAACACCGCCGACGGGCCGACGAAGACGTCGTCCGCCAGCACCACGCCGTCGTAAACAGAGACGTTGTTCTGGATGCGGCAGCGATCGCCGACGATCGCGCGCGCGCCGACGAACACGTTCTGGCCCAGCACACAGCGCTCGCCCACGCGCGCGCCGGTCATCACGTGGCAGAAGTGCCAGATCTTCGTGCCCGCACCGATGCGCGCGCCGCGATCGACCACCGCGCTCGCGTGCTTCCAGAACCGCGTCATGCCGCTTCGAACGAAGCGGTCTCGAGCGGCGTCACCGGGCCCGCGTCGACGGTCACCGTCTGCGGCGCGCCCCCGCACCGCATCGATCGCTCGCCGGCCTCGAGCACCGCGACCACCTCGACCGCGTGCGCGCCGTTGCCCGACCGCGCGTCGCCGCGCGCCACCGCCGCCGCGAAGTCGATGCACTGCGCCCTCAGCGCGTCGACCAGATCGCAGGGCAGCGTCACCGTCCCCTGCTGCGGCGTCCACAGGCGCAGCGTGTCCGGCGCCGTGGCCAGCTCGTCGAACGTCAGCGCGCCACGCGTGCCCTCGATGGCTGTTACACGGCGCTTGCGCGCGGCGAAGCGGGCGACCTGGATATGGGCCGTCCGGCCTCCCGAAAAATGAAGCACGGCCGTCGCCGCGTTGTCCTCGTCGGACCGGCCCCATTCGGCTCCGGTCGCCGTCACGGTCTTCGGCAACCCTGCGAACAAGTGGAGCGCCAGCGAGACGTCGTGGGGCGCCAGCGCCCACCAGGCGCTGCCCGGCCGTCGCGGCGCGCCCGGCGTCGCGCGCCTGGACCGGAACGTCAGTGGCTCGCCCAGCATGCGGTCGGCGACGATCGCCTTCGCGCGCGCAACCGCCGGGTGGTGAAGCAGCAGGTGGCCGACGTCGAGGACGAGACCGCGCGCGGCCGCTGCCGCATGCAGCGCGCCGGCGTCGCGGGCCGACAGCGCCAGCGGCTTCTCGACGAACAAATGCTTTCCGGCCGCGAGCGCGCGCATGCCGACCGCGTGGTGTCGCGCCGGTTCGACAGCGACAACGACGGCGGCGACCCCAGGATCTCGCAGCGCATCGTCCAGGTCTGCGCTCAGGCGCGCGGCTGCATGGACGGCGCCGGCGCGGGCGCGCCGATCATCGTCGAGGTCGCAGATCCACCGCACCTCGACCTGCGGTAGGCTCGCGAACGCGCCCGTCAGCGTCAGGCCCCACGGCCCCGCGCCGATGACCGCAATTCCTGTTGGGGCCATGGAGGGTGAATGTACCAGGTACAGCTCACAAGACGATCCGTCGATGAGCGAGCCCGGATGAAATCGCCCGGTGGTACTCGGTTCGCGGCGATCGTCGGCGCGGCTGCCGCGCAGGCGATCGGCTGTGCTGCGCCCGCCACGGCGCCGCCGGCGCACGCCGCGCGCGAGGTCATCATGGCGTACGACGACGCGCACGCGTCCGGCACGGTGGCCTTCCCGAACCAGGAATACGAAAGCGTCGTCCGTTTCCAGCTCCCCGACGGCGAGCACACGCCGATACGCCTGCGCTTTCAGGCCGAGGCGCCCGGGCAGCTCGAGATCACGATCTACGACAGCACGATTCTGGAGACGCCGGGCGAGCCGCTTCGGAAATTGACCCGCGATCTGGCGCCGGAGGATCTGTCCAACGGCCGGGACGGCCGCTGGGTCGTCGAGAATCTGGTCGACATGAAACCGATCAAGGGCGTCATCTGGGTCGGCCTCCACAAGACGGGCGGAGCGCCCACGCTGTGGTCGAGCACCGTCGTGTCCGGTCAGGCGTTCGTCCGCAACAATGACCCACGCAGCACGATGGGTCTGCTGCCGACGAAGCGCACGCCGATGTTGCGCCTCGAGATCACGCCCTGAAACCGCCGTCGAGCGATCGTCAGATCCGACCGAGCAACCGCAACGCGGCCGGGCGGGTGGCGTTCGCCGTGGCGATGGCGCGCTGGAAGACGGCGGGGTCCTTCGCGGCGAAGTAATTGGGCGCTTCGTAGTCGCCGAAGATGTTCTCGAAGGCAGCGTCGGGTTCGAGCAGCTCGAGCCCGCGCGCGAGCGTGTAGGTGTGCCGCTTGATGCGGTAGCCGAACGCGCCCAGCGCGCGTGCGATGGGCTCGAGGTCGGCGGCCTCGAAGATGATCGGCGGCGCGTCGTCGGCCGCGAGCGTCCGGCGTCCCCCGTTGATGGCGTGCAGCTCGGCGCCTTCGATGTCCATCTTGATGAGGTCGACGCGCAGCGGATTCAGGCCGGCCACGAATTCGTCGAGGCAGACGCTCGGTACCACGCGCGCCGCGCTCCGGCCGCTGCCCGGCAATATCGACGAGGTTCCCTGGTTCTGCTCGTCGGCGCTTGCGAAGAACGTGACGGTGCCCGTCGTTTCAGCCATCGCCTCGCCGTGGACCGTCACGTTCTGGTAGCCATTGCGCGCGACGTTTTCCTGCAGCCGGGCGCGGATTCCGGCGTGCGGTTCGAAGCAATGCACGACGCCGGTCGGGCCGACCAGGCGCGCGCCGACGATCGTGTAGTAGCCGATGTTGGCGCCGATATCGAGGAACGTCATTCCCGCGCGCAGCACCGACTGGATCAGCCGCGTCTCCGAGATCTCGAACGTTCCGTAGAGAAAAAGCGACTGGTTGATCAGCTCGCGCGGAACGACGGACATTCTCGGCGGCGTGGGGTTGCCGTTGGTGAAGCCGGCGCGACTCAGCTCGATCACGTGCGGTTGATCGAGCCAATCGGCGCGCGTTCGCCGATTGACCTCGAACGCGACGCGCCGCCGCAACGCGAGCCAAGGATCCTCCCAGAGCTGCGGTTTCCGGCTCGGGCGGTTTCGCGCGGCGGCGTCACGAAGCTTCTGGATCCATGAACCCATTCGCGTGCGCAGGCTATCATGCGCGCGCCCCGCCAATGCCGCGCCTGCTGGTCTGCTACCACTTCTTCCACCCGGACGACGTCATCAGCGCGCGTATGTTCAGCGACCTGGCGGTCGAGCAGGCGCGCCGCGGCTGGGACGTGACGGCGCTGGCCTGCAACCGATCCTGGAACGATCCGCGCGCGCGCCTGCCCGCATCCGAAGAATGGAACGGCGTCCACATCCGGCGCGTGTTCCGGCCGGCCTGGGACCAGGCGCGGCCCGGCGAGCGGCTGGCGAACAGCGCCTGGATGATCGCCGGCTGGTTCCTGCGCACGCTGCGCCTCGGGCGCTTCGACGCGATCGTGATCGGCTCGGATCCCGCGTTCGCGCCGCTGGAGGTGCTCGCGCTGCGCCTCGCCTACCCGCACGCCGGGATCGCGCACTGGTGCTTCGATCTCTATCCCGAGGCGATCGCCGCGGACGGCACCGGCCCGTCGGCGACGGTGCTCGCGCCGGTGGCGCGGCAGTTGATGGCGCTGGCCTACCGGCGGTTCGACGCGCTCGTCGACATCGGCCCGCGCATGCGCGAGCGCGTCGCTGCGTACGGCAGCGGCGTTCGCCAGGAGACGCTGGTCCCGTGGGCCCTCGCCGAGGCCGAGCGCCCGGTCGCGATCGACGGCGAGGCCCGTCGCGAGATGTTCCCGCGCGCGAAGCTGGCGCTGCTCTACGCGGGCACCATGGGCCGGGCGCATGACTTCGATGCGTTCTTGCGGCTGGCGCGCGCGTGCCGGGCCCGCTCGGGCGACGCGGTGTCGTTCTGCTTCGCGGTGCGCGGCAATCGCGCGGCCGACCTGCGCGCCGCCATCGGCCCGGACGACAGCAACGTCGCCCTGATCGATTTCGCGGAGCAGGCGTCGCTGGAGCGCCGGCTCGCGGCCGCGGATTTTCACCTGATCAGCCTGCGCGACGACTGGGCAGGCGTCGTCGTGCCGTCGAAGTTCTTCGCGTCGCTGGCTGTGGGACGCCCGGTCATCTTCGCCGGTCCGGCCGACTCGGAGATCGCGCGCTGGATCGGCGAGCATGATCTGGGGTTCCACCTGCGCGCGGACGATGTCGCGGCGACGGCGGATCGGCTGCACGCGCTCATCGGCGACGAAGCGGCCCTGTCGCGGCGGCGCGAAAGCGCCCTGGCGGTCTATCGCGGCCGCTGGTCGAAGCAGATCACGAGCGCGCGCTGGGACGCGCTGCTGCGCGAGCTCGTCGCCGCGCGCGCGTAACGCACCCGATCACCCGAGGTGCCGTTCGCCGCCCACGGCCGTTGCCGCCGCGATCGCGCCGCCCAGCCAGGTGGTCGCGCCCTCGACGGCCTCGGCCAGCCCGCAGCCGCGGCCGAGCTCGACGGCGATCGCCGTGGCCAGCGCGCAGCCGGTGCCGCGCGGCGTGGGCCCGGCGACCCGCGGGCGTGAGAAGCGGCGAACCCCCGCGAGGGTAACGAGAGCGTCGGTGATGATCGGCTCGGCCTCGTCGATGTGCCCACCCTTGATGAGGACGGCGTTCAGGCGATGCCGCGCGATCAGGAAGTGCCCCGCCGCTTCGCCGCCGCCCGCGGTCGCCACCGGCGCGTCCGCGAGCTCGCCCGCCTCAGCGGCGTTCGGCGTCACCAGCGTCGCGCGCCGGAGCAGCGGCACCAGCTCGGCCGCCTCGCCTTCCCATAGCCCACCGCCCCGCGACGTGGCCAGCACCGGATCGACCACGACCGGTCCGGCGTAATCCGCCAGGCCCTCGATCAGCGCGGCCGCGGTCGCAGGCGCGACGGCCATCCCCACCTTCACGGCCGCGGGTCGCAACGTTGCCAGCGCTCGGGCCAGCGCGTCGCGCACCGCCGCGGGCGGCCGTGGCTCGACGCGATGGATCGTGTCGCCCTGCTCGGTCCACGCGGTCCCGATCGCATGTGCCCGGGCTCCGCACGAGACCGCGGTGGCGACGTCGCGCAGCAGACCGGCGCCTCCCGACGGGTCGATGCCGCCCACGACGACCACGACCACAGCCGGCTTTGTTTGCGGCGATTTCACCCGTCCGTATCATATAATGCGCCGCCAAGGGGGGACCCCGGCACCTCCCCTCAAAGTTTTCCCCGTGGCCACCCAACTCCCCGAGCCGATTCAATTCGGCAAGTACACGCTGTTCGAGCGCATCGGGCGCGGCGGCATGGCGGAGGTGTACAAGGGCCGCATCCAGGGGCCGGCGGGCTTCGAGCGCGTCTTCGTCGTCAAGCGAATCCTTCCCCACCTGTCCGACGACGCCGCCTTCATCAAGATGTTCGTCGAGGAGGCGAAGCTGTCCGCGCGCCTCAACCACCCGAACATCGTCCACATCTTCGAGCTGGGTGCGGTCGAGGGCGAGTACTTCATCTCGATGGAGTACATCCGCGGTCACGACCTGTCGGCGACGATGCGCGCGATCTGGAAGGCGCTCGGCCCGCCTCGTCCCGAGCTGGTTTCGTACATCGGCCGCGAGGCGTGCCGTGGCCTCGCCTACGCGCACAACCTCACCGACGAGAACGGCCGCCCGCTGGGGATGATCCACCGCGACGTCTCGCCGTCGAACGTGATGCTGTCGTACGAGGGCGCGGTCAAGATGCTCGACTTCGGCATCGCCAAGGCGCTTGGCGACTCCGCGGAACAGTCGAAGAACGGGACGCTCAAGGGCAAGTACGCGTACATGGCGCCCGAGCAGACCGAGGGCGAGAACGTCGACAGCCGCAGCGACATCTTCGCGATCGGCATCGTCCTGCATGAGGTGCTGACCGGGCGCCGCCTGTTCAAGGGACAGAACGATGTCGCGACGATCGAGCGCGTGCGCCGCTGCGAGGTGCCGCCGCCGTCCGCCTCGAATCCCGCGATCCCGCGCGAGCTCGATCAGATCATCTTGAAGGCGTTGCAGCGCGACCCGTCCCGGCGCTGGAGCAACGCCGCCGATCTCGCCGACGCGCTGGACGACATCGTCCACAACGCGCGCTTCCAGCCGACGCACCTGCAGCAGATTCTCTACGACCTGTT
>DATMZL010000535.1:0-3286 GCA_035607075.1 Polyangia bacterium | reverse complement strand
CCGGTGATCGCGTTTCGCCTCAAGGTGATGGATATCCCCCGTACAGACCGCGAGGAACTCTACAGGACGCTCCTCGAGTTGAACACCACCAAGATGGTTCACGACGCCTTCGGTGTGGAGGGCGACACGGTCGTCGTGGTTCACGCCCTCGAGCTCGAAAATCTGGACCTCAACGAATTCCAGGCAGTCGTCGATGACATGTCGATGGCGGTGCCCAAGCATCACGCCCAGCTCTCCCGCTTCGTGCCGTCGTCGGCCGCCAACGCTGCATCGTAGACTGTAAGGACACAACATCATGGGAATCTTCTCCAGGCTCGGGACGCTCATCAAATCGAACCTCAACGATCTCATCAGCAAAGCGGAAGACCCGCAGAAGATGCTGAACCAGATCGTGCTGGAGATGCAGAACCAGCTGGTCGAAGCCAAGAAGCAGGTGGCCACCTCGATCGCGGACGAGAAGCGGTTGAAGAAGCAGTGGGACGAGCAGATCGAGCTGTCCAAGGAATGGGAGCGCAAGGCGATGCTCGCCGTGCGCAGCGGTGACGACGGCCTGGCGAAGGAAGCGCTCACGCGCAAGTCCGAGCACGACCATCAGCAGGCCGAGTTCGGCAAGCAGTGGCAGCTGCAGAAGGACGCCGTCGACAAGCTGAAGGATCAGCTGCGCTCGCTGAACGACAAGATCGAAGAGGCGAAGCGCAAGAAGAACATCCTGATCGCGCGGCAGAAGCGCGCCGAGGCACAGAAGGCGATTCAGGACACGATGCGCGGCCTGTCTGACAACAGCGCGTTCGATACGTTCGAGCGCATGCACCAGAAGGTCGAGCAGATCGAGGCGGAGTCGGAGGCGTCGACCGAACTGGGCGGCGAGCTGACAGGCGACACGCTACAGGCGAAGTTCAAGAAGCTCGAAGGATCGAGCGGCTCGGACATGGCACTTGCCGAGCTGAAAGCGAAGATGGGACTCGGTCCTGCGCCCGAGCAGCCGGCGCTTCCAGAGGTCAAAACCGATGGCCCAAAGTCGTAAGCTTCCCTGCGAGATCGGGACGCGCGAACGAGCGTTTCCCGTCGGTGGCGATGCAAAGATTGCCGCCGGCTCGCAAACGCTGCTATACGGAAGGCGTACGTAAGCCCCAAAAGGAACCAACACACCGATGGCACAACATCAAAACCACACGACGGCTCGATTCAACGGCGTGAAGGTCTTCTCTGCGACGATGGCGCAGGAGCGGGAGAACTTGGGGGAGAAGGTCACGTCCTGGATCAAGGAGCACCAGAACTGCCAGATCGTCGACACGATCGTCACGCAGTCGTCGGACGAAGCGTTTCACTGCCTCGCGATCACCGTCTTCTGGTGGGAAGACAAATAAGGAACCCTCACCCACCTCTCCCGCAAGCGGGAGAGGATTTATCGATCGCGAACAAAGCTTAGTCGGGAAACCGGGGGGATTCCCGACCCAAGTTCTAACCGGCGAGAAGCAAGACGCCGGTGAACATGTGAATTCGAGGACGCCCGAAGGTTGGAGCGATCTCGAATGAGCTCTCGATGCCGGCCAGCGAAAGCGTGCCGAACCGGCGACGAATCAGCTCCGGGTCCAGCCCCGGTTGGCCGTAGAGCGCGCTGCCGCGCCCGGCGCAGTTGAAGTAGAAGCCGAACTTCGGCGTGGCGGAGCCGCGCGCTTCCGCCTGCTCGTCGAGCATCGCCTTCATGTCGTCGCGCGCACCGATCGCGTCGCGCAGCGTGAAGCAGATCGTCTGCCCGGCGCGCACCGGTTCCGCGACCGCGAGCGCGGCGCGATCACCGTCGGCGACGGCGAACGGGCGCACGACGTAATTCGATCGACCGGCCGAGCCGCGCTCACCGATGCCCGCCAGCAAGTGCGGCGTCATCTGACGTAAGCCCGGGTGGCGCGGATCGGAGAGCGTGCGATCCAGCGCCTCGACGGCCGGGCGTCCTTCAATCTCGAGGATCAGGTTTCCTTCCGCGGCGGTGATCGTCAGCGGATCGCCGAGCGCCTGACAGCCCTGCGTCATGCCGAGGCTGGGGTGCAGCTCCTTGGGCAGCACCAGCGCGACGGCGGAGTCGGCGTGCGCGGAATCTTCCCAGAACACGCGGCAGCCCATCTCGCCGCCGGACGCGCCCGCGCCCGTGATCAGCAGTTCGGGCGCGGCGTCGGCGATCCCGGCGACGAAGTCGGCGGCGTCGAGCTCGGCGGGATCGACGAGAACGGCCAGCGCCGCACCGTCGACGTCGCCGCCCAGCGTTTCGCGCGCGCGCTGTCCCAGCTTGGCGCCCGCGACGCGCGGATCGGTGCGCACGCCCGGAAGAAACAGCGGCGTCGGCAGCGGCTGCGCGCCGCCCAGCACCTGCACCGCGACCGCGTTCGCATTCTCGACTTCTTCGGCGCCGGTCAGCACGCCGGTGGCCGAGCAGCCGATGATCGCCGCGCCCGGCAGCGTCCGCTGCACGGCGCTGAGCACGCCCGCGTATTCGTCGTCGTCGTGCTTGATGCCGGCGAACACGATCGCGACATCCGCGCTGCGCGCGCCCGCCGCCGCCAGCGCGCGATGCGCGGCCAGACCCGCAGCCGTGAACCCGTCCAGATGGACGGCCACTCCAACACCGGCCGAGGTCATTGCCCCTCTCTACCGTGTACGACAGAAAAGGCAAAGACGCTTTTGCGGATGAGAAGTTCGCCGTCGCTGAGCTGTCGCTTTCCGATCCGCTATACTGACGGCGATCCCGAAATCACTCGGGGGCGAAACGGTTTCGACGGGGGTTTGCAAAGTCCAGGTCGCGTGTCGAGGCGCCCGAGGCCTCGTAAAAACGGGCAAAAACAGAACAGCGAACGACAACGCGTTCGCTCTCGCCGCCTAAACAGCGGACGGGACCACGAACCGGGGAGCCGCCCGCGGCCCCGGCAAGTGGCCATTTAGCGGGCTAGCGGCCGTGCAGGCGCCTGCGGGCGCGGCCGCGAAACTTCGGAGGCTAAGCGCGAGGATGCCCCGCCGGTGGGCCAACCTCGCGACGAAAACCAAATCGCCGGATACACACGTAGCGACTTGAATGGCGCGCTCTCGGACCCGGGTTCGACTCCCGGCGCCTCCACAATATTCTTAGCTACTTAGGTTCGAAAACGACGCTGTTGTCAGCCTGTTGTCAGGCGGAGCGGCGTCGAGCAACCGCACGGCGTCCTTCCGCACGTCGGGACTCAGATGCGCGTAGCGCATCGTCATCTCGATCGTGGAGTGGCCGAGCAGCTCCTGCACCGCCTTGAGCGGCGCTCTG
>DATMZL010000035.1:0-3720 GCA_035607075.1 Polyangia bacterium | reverse complement strand
CCGTTCGACGGCCCGTTCAGCGTGCTGTTTCAGAGCGCGAGCGAGATCATCCCCGGCCTGCCCACCGGCGGCGGCTTCGCTTTGGCCGACGAGGAATCGATCGTGCGCGAGATGACCGCAGCCGGCTTCGCGAACGTCGCCGTCCACCGCGTCGCCCAAGAGCTGAAGGCGGCGTCGTTCGACGCGTTCTGGAACGCGATGGAGCGCACCAACGCGCCGCTCGTCCTGATCAAGCACCGCGTCGGCCCCGATCGCTGGCAGACGCTGGGCCCGAAGATCCGCGAGAAGGTCGCCGCCACGCTGGGCGACGGCCCGGTGATCATCGGCCGCGGCGCGTTCCTGGGCATCGGCGTCGCGTGACCAAAGCGCGCGCGGTGGCGGCTGCCGCGCTTGCGCTCGCCGGGGCCTGCGCCCACAGCCCGACGATCGAGCAGCCCGCGCGCGCGATGGACACCCGATCGTGCGCGGGGGCCGACGCGGGCGCGGCGTGGAGTCGCCTTCGCGACATCCCCTCGGCGCGAAGCGGCGGCGGAACAAGCACCGCACGACAGGAGGCCGAGCTCGCGCTCGGGCGGGGGCTCTACTGCATGGGCTTCTATTCGGAGGCGATGGCGATCTGGGACGCCAGCCTGCAGGGAGCCGGCGTGCCCATCGACCTCGATCGCAGCGTCGCCGACGCCCTCGCGTCGCGGGACGAGGCGCAGGCGGCGCATCCTATCCAACCCATCCAGCTTGCGACGCTGCGGTCGCTGGCGCTGCTGGGGCGGCGGTTTCCGGACTGGTACCGCCCCCTCGACGCGTTCGCGGTGGCGACGCGCGCCGATCTGGACCGGGCAGAGGTCGCAGATGTCCGGGACGATCTCCTGTACCTCGGCGGCCTGGCCCGCTACCGCCAGGGACGGTTCAAGGAGGCGCGCGCTTTCCTCGCGGCGCTCCCGCCAAAGAGCCCGTTCTTCATCAAGGCCAAGCTCTACGAGGGGGCGTCGCACGTTCACGAGTACCACGGGCATCCCGCGAACCGGGCGTTCGCCGCCGCGATGAACGCCCTGCTGTTACGCCCCGAGCGGGATCGCTTGCTGATCGACCTCGCGAACCTCGCGATGGCGCGGACGTTCTATTCGATGGGCGAGCTGGATGTGGCGGCCAATCGCTACGACGCGATCGCGCCGGGATCAGCGTACTGGAACGAGCGCCTGCTCGAATCCGCCTGGACCGAGTACCGCAGGGGCAACCACGCGGCCACGCTCGAACGGCTGCGCGCGCTCGAGGGTCGCGCGGAGACGGCGCGGCCCGAGGCGATCGCGGAGGGCCTGCAACTCGAAGCCGCCGTGCTTCTGGCGCAAGGCGATCGGGCGGCCGCGGCGGCGGCGATCGACCGCTTCAACGCCGCTGCGCCGGCCCTGTTCCATGAGCTCAAGACGCTGCTTCAGACCGTCGCGGACGATGCGGCGCTGTACGATCTGGCGGTGCGGGCGCGCGCCGGAACGGCCGTGCGGTCGCCGGCGGTGGACCGCGCCGTCCGCATCGCAGCGTCCGACCGGGCGCTGACCCGGCGCTTCGACTTCGTCGGCGAGGTCCAGAGCGAGATCGATCGCTTCGAGAAGGCGGACCCGTCGTGGAAGGGTTCGGGGCTGGGGCGCCGCGTTCAGGCCGACCTGACGGCCCGGAAGGCCGCGGCCGTGACGGAAGCGGGAAGCCTGCTGCGGCGCCGCCTCGATCGATCGGCCGCGGAGCTGGCCGTCCAGATCACGCGTCTGCTCAGGCCTGCGTGGGAACCGCTTCGCGGGCAGCGTTGATGACGATCTGCGAGAGCCGTCTGCTCAGGGCTTCGGGATGTGAAGACGCTTGCTGATCATTCCGCAGCCGACGGCCAGGTACGTGAGCGCGAGGGGGTGGAGGACGAAGGGGCCCACCTTGTGTGCGCCGAGCGGCAGATGCGCGCCGAGGTGTCCGGTCAGCGCCGACGCGGCCAGTACGGCGACGATCGTGAGGCTGCCGGTCACGGGGATGCCCTCGAAGTAGCGGACCTTGCCGGATTCGTCGGACAGGGCCGCCGACGTGACGTTGTAGCGGGCCAGCCGCCCGATGGCGCAGGCGACCAGGAACAGCAGCGGGAACACGTCCCAGCCGCCGCGCAGTCCGGCCGCGAAACCGATCGCCGCCGGTGCGACGCCGAACGACACCACGTCGGCGAGCGAATCCAGGTCTGCGCCCAGCGCGGACGACTTCCCGCGCGCGCGCGCGACGCGCCCGTCGAGGAAATCCATCGCCAGGCAAAGCGGGTACAGCGCCAGGGCCAGCGCGAGCCACGCCAACTGCCCGTTCGCCATGTAACCGAGCACGGCCAGCACGGCGCCGGCGCCGCCGATCCCGTTCGCCAGAGTCAGGTAGTCGGACAGCGACAGGCCGCGCACGAATGAGAACCGGCCGCTCAGCTTCGCGGTGAAGGCAGTCATCGCGCCACCTCGCTCGCCGGCGCGCCGAGGCGGGCGCCGCTCTTCGCGATCGTTCCCACGACCAGCGCCGCGCCTGCCGCGACGATCGCGACCACCAACACGGCCGTCGTCGGCCCGACCCCCGGCGGCATCTGCATCTCCTCGTTCGACGTCTTGTCCATGGCTGTCCTCCTGAAGACAGCATCGCCACCGGCCATGAAGCGTCGTTGACCCGCGAATGAAACGACGGCGGACGAGTTATGGCTAACTCGTGGCAGCGGCGCCGGGCTCACGGATCGCCTGCATCAGCGCGGCGAACCACTCGTCGGGCTCGGGGACGGCGACCAGCCAGTTGAGGCCGCCCTGGAACTGCAGGAGGAGGCCGTCGGGCGGCAACGCGGGCAACGCGGGTACCAGCCAGGGCGGCAGGTTGGCGTCGACGGCGGCGCCGCCCTGCACGAGCGCCGGCGGCGCCGCGAGCGCGAGGTCGCCGTCGCCCGGAGGTCCGGGCGCGAACCGCACCCGCGCGCCCCACGCCTGATCCTCGCTCAGGCAGTACAGCCCGTCGTCGCCGAGCACGCAGCTGGCGGTCCGCGCGACGTGCGCAAACGAGCCGCTGTTCTGAAAGACGACCTCGACGCGCACGCCAGCGGCGCGCCGCCGGATCTTCGCCGATGCGAGACGCGCGCGGGCGCGCGCGACCCTGCGCCGCTGTTTCGCGACGTCGATTCGCACCGACACGAGAACGCTGCCGACGACGCCAGCGACCGCCACAGCGATGATCGCGCCCAGGCTCATGCGCGCAACCTACTCCGGATTCACAGCGGAAGGATCACCCGGAATGTCGCGCCCTGGCCCGGCTGCGATTCCACCTCGACGCGGCCTCCGTGCGCGACAGCGACGCTCTCGACGATCGACAGGCCCAGGCCCGTGCCCGGCGGCACGCCCGCCGGACGTTGCGTGAAGAAGCGGCGGAAGATCTTTTTCTGGTTCTCGGCGGAGATGCCGGGGCCGGCGTCGCGCACGGACGTCACCAGCGTCCCCTTCTCGACCCGCGCGCCCAGCACGATGCGCCGCTCCGCGGCCGGCTGCACCAGCGCGTTGTCGATCAGGTTGCGCAGCATCTCCTGCCAGCGGCGCCGGTTGATGACCGGCGCGGCGGCCGCTGCGCTCGGCTCCGCATCCACCACGAACGTCCAGCCGGCCGCGCGCGGGTCGCGGCGATACTCCTCGGCGACGTCCTCGAGGAACCCGCCGATGACGACCGGCTCGCGCGCCTCGGCGG
>DATMZL010000036.1:0-4216 GCA_035607075.1 Polyangia bacterium | reverse complement strand
GTGGTCGTCTTGCCCGACCCGGTCGGCCCGGTCACCAGCATGATCCCGTGGGGCTTGTGGATCAGGTCGTCCATCTGCCGCAGGTGATCGTCACCGAAACCGATGTCGGCAAGATCGTGCAGCACGCTTTCCCGGTCGAGCAGACGGATCGTGATGCGCTCGCCCTGCTTCACCGTCGGCGCGGTGGCGACGCGCATGTCGATGTCCTTGCCCGCGATCTTTCGGCGGATGCGACCGTCCTGGGGCAGGCGCTTCTCGGCGATGTTCAGCCCCGCCATGATCTTCACGCGCGAGATGATCGACGGCATGAACTGGCGCGCCGCGCGCCGCGTCTCGTAGAGCTCGCCGTCGATGCGGTAGCGAACGAGGACCTCCTTCTCGCCCGGCTCGATGTGGATATCGCTGGCCCGTTCCTTGACCGCGTTGAACAGCAACGAGTTGACCCACCGGATGATGGGGGCCTCGTCGGTGATCTCCAGGATGTCGACGAGCTCCTCGCTGCTGCCCTCGTCCTCCTCGTCCTCCTTCTTGTCGAGATCGCCGCCCTTGTCGGCCTTGCGTCCGTAGACGTCGTTGATGACCTCGAGTATGCGCTGCGACGGCACCAGGATCGGCTGCACGTCTAGCGACAGCTGCATACGCAGGTCGTCGAAGGCGCCTATCTCCAGCGGATCGCCCGTCGCCACCATCGCCGCGTCGCCCTCGCGCTTCACGACAAGCAGCCGATGCTGCTTGGCGAAGCCGATCGGCACCGACGTCGCGAGGTCGATGTCGACGTCGTCGACCTTCAGATCCTTGCTGTAGGGGATGCCGATCTGCAGCCCGAGCGCCTGCAGCAGATCCTCCTCCGTGATGGCGTGCATCTTCACGAGGATCTCGCCCAGGAGGCCGCCCTCCTGGGCCTGCGTCGCCGCCGCCTGCTCGATCACCTCGGGCGAAAGGGTGGCCATCGCCCCGGGCGTCTTCGCCTTGAGCGCGAGCAACAAATCACCGAGTCGCTTCTTCGCCAACGCTCGATCTCCTCAGCGTGCCGGTGGTGGCGGTGGGGGCGCCGCGGGCGGCGGAGCGGGCGCCGGCGCCGGCGCCGACGCGGGTCCGGGCGGTGGCGCGCCGCTGCTCGGCCCGACGGGCAACTCCACCGGCCCCGACTCGTCCTGCGACTGCCGCAGGCGAAGCTGGTCCAGCTCGCCCTGCTCCCTGTTGATCTCGCGCGCGACGCGGTTGATCTCCTCGAGCATGCCGACCTTCTTGCGGTACGACATGTTCGACTCCGGGTTCGGCCGCTCCTGGCCGCCGAAGCGCTCCACGAACTCGCGCCGCTCCTTCATCTTCTTCTCCAGCACCCGCCGCAGATCCGACATGTCACTGATGACGTAGGGCGTGAGCGCGATGATCAGGTTGGTCTTCACCACCTTCTTCGTCGAGTTGCGGAAGAAGAAGCCCAGGATCGGGATGTCGCCCAACAGCGGCACCTTGGTGACGGTGTTGATGACCTTGTCGGACATCAGGCCGCCGATCAGGATCGTCTGCTGATCCTTGGCGACGACGATCGTCTTCGCCGTCCGCTCCGACGTCGACGGGCCCAGGTTGCTCGCGCCCGGCGCCAGCTCGGAGATCTTCTCGTCGACCTCCAGCCGGACCATGTCGTGCTCGTTGACGTGCGGCGTGAGCTTCAGCTCCAGCGCGACCTTCTCGCGCTGCACGTTCGGGAAGAAGCTGGATACGCCCGCGAAGCCGGGAATCGGCGCCGCGCCGCCCGGCGCCGCGCCGCCGCCCAGACCGAACGTGCTGACCGGGAACGGCACGCGCGAACCGACGGAGATCTCGCCGTCCTCGTTGTTCATGATGAGGAGGTGCGGGTTCGACAGCACGTCGACGTCGCTGTTCGTTTGCAGCGCCTTGATGAGCACGCCGAACGACGGGATGTCGAGCGTGGCGGTCGACCCGGCGCCCAGGTTGCGCGCCTCCTCGGGTTGCAGCACCGGGCCAAGCACGCCGGCCAGCATCGTCTCGGTCAGCGCGCCCGCCGGGAACAACGTCTTCGCCGGGTTGAGGCCGCCGACCACGAGGCTCTGGTTGTCGAGGCCGGGAATGTCGAAAGGCTTCGCGCCGTGGAACGACACGCCGAGCTCGCGCTGCTTGTCGAGCGTGACCTCGAGGATCATCGCCTCGACGAACACCTGCTTGCGCGGCGAATCCAGCCGCTCGATCACGCGGCGCACCGCCTGGTAGTCCTTCAGCGACGACACGACGATCAGCGAGTTGGTCGGGCGATCGAAGTTGATGCGGACGTCGCCCTCGAACAGCAGGTTCTGGATGCCCGACGCCGCCGCGCCGCCCGCTGGCGCCGCCGCCGGAGCCGGCGCCGCGGTCGCGGTGCGCGCGCGGGAGCGGCCGCCCGCGCCGCTCGTGCTCACGCTGACGGTCACGCCCGTCACCTGACCGAGCGTCTGCGCCAGCTCGTCGCAGTTCGCGTTCTCGCAGTAGTAAACGTGGATGCGGCTGTCCGTGATGTCCGAGATCTCGCGGTCGAGCATGTCGACCATGCGTTTCACGCGCTGGTAGGACCGCTCGGTCGCGATGACGATCAGCTGGTTCGACCGCTCGTCCGGAATGATCTTCGAGATGATCATCTCCGCGGTCAGATCACCGATCTTCGGCTTCGCGCCCCCCGGAGGCGGCGGCGCCCCGCCCCCCCCTTTTTTTACGGCTTGCTGCACCTGGAAGATCTCGGCCAGCTTCTGGGCCATGTCCGTCGCGCCGGTGTGCTTCAGGCCGATGACCCAGACCTTCTCGCCCGCGCCCGGCTGATCGATCTCGCGCAGGACCTTCAACATGCGGGTGATGCTCGACCCGAGGTCAGTGATGATCAGCGCGTTCTGGGCGGCGAACACGACGATGTCGCCCTGCTCGCTCTTGAGCCGGCCCAGCACCTGCGCCACCTCGTTCGGGTCGACGTTCTCGACGTGAACCAGGCGCGTCTGGTAGCTCTCGGCGCTGGTGACGTCGCTGCCTTCGCCGTAAACGGGAACGCCGCCCATCGTCTTGATCTTCGCGGTCTCGACGATGCGTTCGAACTTGCCCGTGTGCTCGACGGTCAAGCCGGCGGAGTCCAGCCCGACAAGGAACAGCCGGTACGCCTCCTCGGGCGTGATCAGCTCGGGCGCGACGATCGTGACCTTCTTGCTGTTGGCCGGAATGGTGCCGGGCAGCAGGAACTGCTTGCACGTGATCGACGAGATCCACGCGATCAGATCGCCGAGCTCGGTGTCCGGCTTCAGATTCAGCTTAACGATGCGCTTGCCGGCCGGGAACTTCTTGCAGGTGTTGAAGTCTTTCTCGCCGATCAGCTGGTTCGCGCCGGTGACGCCGGCCGTGCCGCCGCCCGCCGGGGTCGCCGCCGTCCCGGTCGCGGGCGCCGCGCCCGTCGTCGGGCCGGGCGGTCGCGCGCGCTTGCCGCCGAGCACGCCCGGCAACCCGGGTAGTCCACGGGGCGGAACCACCGGCGGCGTCCCACCGGGCGTCGCTCCCGGCCTCGATGCGCCCGGGCCTGTTTCGCCCGGATTGACCCGGACGGGCTTGCCGTCTGGTCCTGTCACCACCGCCGCGCGCAGCGGGCTTCCGCCCAGAAAAAGAACCGCAACTGCTGCCGCGACCTGCCGTTTCGTTTGTCTCGTCATCGGATGTTGTAGTCCTTGGTGATCTTCTGGCCGTTGCGTTCGATGGCGACGGAGAGGTGATTCGCCGTCTTGAGCTTCGTGTAAGCGAGCAGCGCCTGGTCGGGGCTGGTCATCTCGAGGCCGTTGATGGCCGAGACGACGTCGCCGTTCAGCAGGCCGATCTTCGCGAACGGACCGTCGGGCCGGATGCTGAACAAGCGAAAGCCGGCGGGCTTGCCGTCCTTCGTTTCGGGAACGATGCGCGCGCCCTTGGCGAGCGCGGCCATGTTGCCCAGCAGCGAATCCAGCGTGGACCGCTGCACCTCGTAGTTGTGCTCGCCGATCTTTTTTATGCCCTTGTCGAGCTCGGCGGACAGCGGATCGGCGGGCGCGGCGGGCGCGGCGGCCGCCGGTGCGGCGGCGGCTTGCGGTCGGTCGAGCAGATCCAGGTACTCGATGCGCCCGTTGCCGAAGTTCAGGTAGACGCGGTCCTCGGTGATGTCGTCGACCAGCGCGTCGCGCAGCTTCGAGCCGACGGTGTACGGTCCCGCGCTCTT
>DATMZL010000906.1:0-6439 GCA_035607075.1 Polyangia bacterium | reverse complement strand
ATGGACAGGTCGCGCAGGCCGCTCTCGACGAAGGCGCGCACCTCGTTGCGGCGCGACTCCGGCTGCACGGGCGACGGGCGCTGCGCGTACCATTCGAGCAGCCTCGGCGCGTACTTCGACAGCCGGAAGAAGTAGTTCTTCTCCTTCACGCGTTCGACCGGCCGCTGGTGGATCGGGCAAATTTTCTCGCCGTCGACGGTGACGACCTCGTCCTCGGTCTTCGTGGATTCGCAGCCGACGCAGTACATGCCGTCGTACTCCGCCTCGTAGATGTCGCCGGCCGCCTGCAGCCGCTGCCACATCTCGGCGACGGCCGCCTTGTGGCGCGGTTCGGTGGTGCGGATGAAATCGTCGTTCGTGATCCCGACCCGCTTCCACGTGTCCTTGAATTTCTCGGCGATGCCGTCGCAGTACGCCTGCGGCTCGATCCCTTTCTCGCGCGCGATGCGTTCGATCTTCTGGCCGTGCTCGTCGAGCCCCGTCAGAAAGAAGACGTTCTCCTTCCCGTAGCGCGCGCGGTGATAGCGCGCCAGCGCGTCATCGACGACAGTCGAATAGAACGTCCCCAGGTGCGGGACCGCGTTGACGTAGTAGATGGGCGTGGTGATGTAGAAGCGGGACATCGAGGCTGGCGGATATTAGTCCCTCGCCGCCGCCTCTGCACGTGCGGCGCCGCCTGACTACGCCGCGCGGCGTTCCTGCTTCTTCAGCGCGATCAGCAGGCGTTCGATCGCCAGCGTCGGGTTGACGTTGGCGATCAGCGCCTCCTGCGCGCTGACGATCGCGCCGAGCGCGCGATTCAAGCGCTCGACGCCGAGCGTGGCCAGCGCCGCCGCGTCGCTGGCGCCGCTGCCGCCGCCCAGCACCGCCAGCTCGGGTGCGCCTGCCGCCAGCGCGATCGCGTCGCGGTAAAGGCGCGACGCGAGTCCCATCAGGCGCGCGAGCTCGTCGCGGCCGGCCTTGCCGGGCTTGTCGCTGGCCTGCGCGGCGGCGAAGTCGAACACGGGCGCGGTGTTCGGGCTGGCGACCGCCGCTCGCAGCGCCGCGAGGGTCTGGGCGGCCGCGCCGTCGTCGTCCTCCGTCGCAAGCGCGAACATCCGCGCCGCCGATCCATCCGCCAGCACCGCCGCGATCTCGGCGCGCGCGTCGGGGATCGCGTGCCGCCGCGCCAGCTCGCGCAGCTCGGCGACCGCGAGCGGCCGGAAGCGAACGTGCTGCGTGCGCGATCGGATGGTCGGCAGCAGCCGCTCCGGCGCGCTCGAGCAGAGCACCAGGTGGTTGCGCGCCAGCGGTTCTTCCAGCGTCTTCAGCAGGCAGTTGGCGGCGTTCGGGTTCATCGCGTCGGCGTCGTCGATGACGATGACGCGCGCCGCGGCCTCGTGCGGGCGCGAACGCGCAAGCGCCTGCACCGCGCGCGCGTCGTCGATGACGATCTGTCCGCCCGGCCCCGACGGGCCGAACGACGGGACGTCGGGGTGAATCCCCGTGTCGATGCGCCGGCAGATCTCGCAGGCGCCGCATCCGGCGCCCGGTGCCGTTGTGCAATTGAGCGCCATCGCCAGTCCCTGGGCGGCGCCGCGCTTGCCGACGCCGGGCGGACCGTCGAACAGGTAGGCATGCGCCAGGTGGCCGTGCTCGATCGCGCGCAGCAGGGCCGTGCGCGCCGTGTCCTGGCCGATGAGGTCCGCGAGCCGCATCGCTAGGAGCGAAACCTAACATCGACAGCATCTGCGGGCGACGCTAACCTTCCCGGCATGGGGATACTGGGAAGGCTGTCGTCGCTCATCAAATCGAACGTCAACGACGTCATCGACTCCATGCAGGACCCGGCCAAGGAGATCGATCAGATGGTGCGCGACATGGAAGAGTCGGCGCGCCAGGCCCGCACCGAGGTGGCGCAGTGTTTCGCCGAGGAGAAGCGGCTGCAAAAGCGCGTCACCGACCTGGAGACCGAAGCGGGCGAATGGGTGAAGCGCGCCGAGACCGCGGTGCGCGCGGGTGACGACGCGCTGGCCAAGGAGGCGCTGAAGCGCAAGGGCGAGAAGGACGCCGAGCGGGCGGAGACGCAGAAGGCCGTGCAGGAGCAGGGGGTCTATGCCGATCAGCTGGCGACCGCCCTGAAGGCGCTGGACGCGCGGCTCAAGGACATCAAGCTGCGGCAAGGGACATTGCGCGCGAAGGCGCGCGCCAACAGGAAGGGCACACCGCTTTCGGCCAAGACCGGGGCGTTCGACGACTTCGAGCGGATGGCGGGGCGCATCGACGCGGTCGAGGCCGAGGCAAGCTTGGACGAGCAGCTGGGCGGGCAGACCGCCGAGTCGGCGGCGGCCGAGCGGAAGCTGAACGAGATGGCCGCGCAGAGCACCGTCGACGACGCGCTCGCCGAGCTGAAGAAGAAGCTCGGCGGCGGCGGCGGTAATCCGTAGGCACGCGGCAACGTTTACGGCCCAGATCTGGGCTTGACCCGTCCGCGTACATGCTAGTCTCAGCCGCGATGGTTGAGCGCCCAAGGGCCACGGCGTCCAGCGGATCGCGTCCCGCGTCCGCAGCAGGGCAGCCGCCCGTGGGACGGCATTCGACGGCGCGCGTCGCGCCGCTCGCGCAGCAGGGTGTGCGCCGCGGCGATCTTCCCGGCTGGTTCTGGGGCGCGCTCGGTTGCCTGACCGTGCTGGTCGTCGGGCTGTCCATCGTCTTCATCCTGGGCCAGTCCGGCGCGGTGGCGCCCACCGGCGCGCCCGCGGGCAGCAATGCGTCGACGGCGACGCCGACCGCGACCGCCGCGGTGGCGCCGAGCGCGCCGGCACGCGCTGGCGGCGCGCAGCGCGCCGGGGCACCCGGTATCCAGATCGAGCCGATGGCGCCGCCCCCGTCGGCGGCCGATCACGCGCCGCCGCCCGTGCGCGCGAAGATCAAGCCGATCAAGGTGGCGCATTCACCGGCTGCGGCGAGGCCCGCCGGAACGGCGAAGGCGACCGCTGCCGCCGCGGCTCCCGCCGAGAGCGACGACGACAGCGACGACGAACCGAAGGCGAAGCCGCGCGCGGCGGCTGCCGCTGCGGACGACGACAGCGAAGAAAAGTAGCGTCGGCCCCTCTCGCCGCTTCGCGGGGCGAGCGGATCGGATTCCTACTGCGGTGAAGCTTTGGCGGCGCTCGCGGCGCGTTCCAGCGCGGCGATCCGGCGCGCGGTGAGGAGCAGCAGCATCGCCAGCAGCGCGAGCAATCCCAGACCGCCGACAAGCGCCGCCACCAGCAGCGGGCGCGTGCCCGGCGTGACGCGCAGCGGACCGAGCGCCGCCAGCGCCGCGGACGCGGCGGCGTTCGGATCGGCCGCCGCCGTCACGACGACGGAGACCGCAGCCGGTTGCAGCCCGGCGACGCTCCCCGCAACAAGCTTCTGGACGTCGGCGTCGCTGAACGGCGCGGTTCCCGGGCGCGCCTTCAGCAGCACGGCGGCGCGCGCCGGGTTGCGCGGTTTCGCGTCGGTGGCGAGCGGGTCGCTCTCCTCGAGCACCAGGTGCACGCGCGCGCTGACCACGCCGTCGGCGCTTTCCAGCGTCCGTTCGATCTCACCCGCCAGCGCGTCGATATACCGGGCGCGCTCCTCTGACGGCGTCGGGATCAAGCTGGGTTGCCCGTACGTCTCGGCGAAGCCGCGGCGGCGATCGTGGGGCAGGCCCAGCGCGCGCAGCAGGTCGACCGCCCGCGTTCCGTCGGCGCGCGCGACGCGGATCGTGTACGTCGCCCCGCTGCCGGCCGACGCGCCCTCGTCGGGCAGCTTCTCGGCGCCGATCCCGGCGCGCTCCAGCGCCGCCGTGGCTTCGTTGGCGGATCGCTCGTCGACGCCGTGAAGGATGTTCGCCGAGCAGCCGGCCGCCGCCAGCGCCGCAGCCGCGAACAGCATCGTGATCCCACCCGTTCCCCGCGTCATGCGCCGGTCATAACACCGGGTCCGCTCGCTTGGAACCCTCGATCGATTGTCACGAAGGATCCGTCTCAGACCTGCGTGCTCATGGTTTGCTTGACGGCGCCGACCAGCTTGTCGGTCGCGCGTGACACCACCTCGACGGCCTGCGAGTAGCGGAAGACGGTCGCTTGCAACGCGAGCAATTCGCCCGGCGAGAAAGTCTTCCCGGTCGCGGCCGCCGCGAGCAGCGTGTCGACCCGCCGCTCGGCACTGAGCGTCCGCTCCAGCAATTCACGCACGGGCGAGACCGCCGGTCGCGCCACCGCCGGTGGTCGTGCCGCGAGCGGCGGCGGCGGCTTCGGGGGCGCGGTCGCGAGCGGCGCGGGGAGGGGGCTCGCGGCGCCGCCCTCGCCGAGGACGGTCATGAAGGCGCGCGTTCGCCGGGGTCCCGCGGGCCTGCCTGTTGGAATGGGCGGCGCCGGACTGCCCGGAACCCCGGAACGAACACGCATGCCCCGTCTTCGGCGCCGGGGGGCGACGGTTGCGTGGTTTATTCGCGCCTGGGGAGTCGGCGAGCTTTGCTCGCCGCGTACCATCGCGGGAGGGCTCGGGAACCCTTCGAGGGTTCCCGATTCAGTCGATGTCGCCCATTGCCTTGCGCAGCAGATCGACCGCGCGCGCGTGCAGGCGGCACGCCCACGACTTCGACAGACCCAGCTGCGAGCCCGCTTCCTCCAGGTTCTTCTCCCCGAAGTAGTAGAGCTCCATCAGCTGCCGCTCCTTGTCGGGCAACGTCTGCAGCGCCTCGCGCACGCGCCGCGACAGCCTCACCGTGTCGACCGCGCTGTCGGGCGCCGGGACGCTCTCGTCGGCGACGCGCGACGCCGCCTCCAGCGACGTGATGTGGATGGTCGCGATCCCGGACAGCACCTCGGCGACGCCGGCCAGCGTTTCGCCCACGTCGGGCTTGGCGCCCGCGGCCGCGCCCGGGCTCTGTGCCCGCGCGGCGCCTTCCTGATCCGCCTGCGTTTGCAGGTACTGGTTGGCGCGCTCCTCGGCGCGGTAGCGCGCGTAGTCGGCGCGCGAGTACCAACCCATCGCCCGGATGCCGTCGTACATCGCGCCGCGGATCCGGTAGTAGGCGAACGTCGTGAAGGCGACGCCGGCGCGCCCGTCGTAGCGTTCGGCCGCTTCGACGAGGCCCTTGCGGCCATATCCAACGAGGTCGTCGACCTCCATCGCCCCGCCCAGCGTCCGCTTGACCTTGCGGGCGATCGCCTCGACCAGGGCGAGGTGCTTCTTGACGAGATCGTCCTTGTCCGACGCCGCCACGGCGGGATTAGACCACATCAGTTGCGATATGCCGTCAAGTCTGCGAAGACAATCCCGGCAATGCGTGAATACGTGACCGCTTGCGCCGCGAACGAAAACGCGGCGCGCACGCGCCGGCTGCTGGAACGGATCGTCGCGAGCCGCGAGGCCCACGCGCGTTTCGTGAATACGCTGGCGCGCCTGGAGTACGTCGGCGTCCGGAAGATCCTGAAGAGCCGCCGGTCAGAACGGATCGACATCGATGGGTTACAGCACATCCTCGACGAGGCGGTGCACGCGCTGCGCCTGAAGAAGGCGGCGGTGGCGCTCGCCGGCAGCGGCGACGGCGTCCTCACGTTCGCCGATGGCGCGACGCTGGCGGGAAACGCGGGCGAGGCGTACCTGCAGGCGCTGGACCATCGCGCCGAGGAGATGTTACTCGACCTGCCGCCTGCCGAGCGCAGCGACGCCAACTATCGTCTGACCAGCGCGGCCATCGAGGTGCGCGCGCAGGTCTTCTACCCGATCTACGACGAGTGTCTGCGCGCGAACGGCGTCGGGTTCTCCGTCGCCGCCATTTCGAAGGACGAGGATCGCCACCTGGAAGAGATGGGCGCCGGGCTGGATCACGCGCTGCCCGACTGGCGCGCCCGGCTGGAGCCGGTGCTGGCCGCCGAAGAGGCGCTCTACGGCCGATTCCTGTCGGCGGTCGAGGCGGCGCTGCCTGCCTCGCGGACCAATGGCGCAATTCCGCTCCCTTAGCGCGGAGGACGTCCGCGAGATCCTCGCGGTGTTCGGCGTCGCGGGCTACCAGGCGCACCAGCCGATCGCCGTCGGTACCATCAACACGAACCTGCGCGTGGAGACCGACGCGGGGCGGTTGTTCCTGCGCATCAATGAGGGCAAGGCGGAGGACGACGTCTGGCGCGAAGCTGCCATTGTCGCGCACGCGGCCGCGCAGGGTGTTCCGACGCCGGTCCCGCGCGCGACGACCGACGGCCTCGCCTTCGCGCGCTGGCGAGGCGAATTCGTGTCGCTGTTCCCGTGGGTCGCGGGCCGGACGCTGGCACGCGCCGAGCTGTCGCCCGCGCACGGGAAAGCGGTGGGCACGGCACTCGCGACGCTGCACCTGGCGAGCGCGGGCTTTCCTGATCATTCGCCCGGCCGTTACGAACCCTTCGAGATCGACGCGCGTCTGGCGCGCATCGCCACCCTCGAACGC